>JAQBPZ010000230.1 GCA_028287225.1 Gemmatimonadota bacterium | reverse complement strand
GCGGTCCGCGCGGCGTCCATCGTGCCGGGCACCCTCCCGGGCACCGCGGGGATGGTGGGCGCGGTGGCGAGCTTCAAGCAGCAGTACCTGGGCGGGGTGTGACAACGTCGGTTGGCGGTTTGTCGGTTTACGGTTTCCGGTCTGCCCCGGCAGACTTCCGCGTCGTGAGGCCCGCTGAAGACCGAAAAACCGGAAACCGAAAAGCGGCGTCCTTGAGATGACGCACGCGCCGCGAAAGAAGCGCATGGGCGTCATCGGCACCTTCGTGTGGGACGTGATCCACGGGCGTGACGCGCGCAGCGTGCCGGTGGAGGAGTGGGGCGGCATCACGTACACCCTGGCCGGACTGGACGCGGCGCTGCCCGACGACTGGGAGATCGTGCCGCTCCTCAAGGTGGGGTACGACCTCGCCCAGCCCGCGCGCGAGTTCCTGCGCAGCCTGCGGCGCCTGGCGCCCGACGCGGCGCTGGTGGAGGTGCCGTGGCCCGGCCACCGCGTGGAGCTGCGCTACATCGACGACGAGCGGCGCACCGAGACGCTCACCGGTGCCATCCCGGCGTGGAGCTGGGCCGGCCTCAAGCCGCTGCTCGACGAGGCACGGCTCGACGCCCTGTACGTGAACTTCCTGAGCGGGTGGGAGCTCGACCTGGAGACCGCGCAGCTGCTGCGCCAGCACTTCCAGGGGCCCATCCACTGCGACCTGCACATGAAGGTGATGGCGGTGCAGCCCGACGGCCGCCGCACCCCGCAGGCGCTCCCGAACGTGGCGGAGTGGTGCGCGTGCTTCGACTTCCTCCAGATGAACGAGGAGGAGCTGGCGACGATCGCGCCGGATCCGCTCAGCCTGGCCGCCACGGCGCTCGCGGCGGGGGTCTCCTGCCTCCTGATCACGCTCGGAAAACGTGGCGCGATTTATGTGGCCGCGCCCGGCTTCGACACGATATGTGATCTTCCCCCTCGGGGCGGCCTGTCCACCGGGTCCCGCGGCGCCACGGGGGGGCTGGGGGCCATCCGGACCGCCCTCGTGCCCGCGCCGTTTGTCAATGGCCCCGGCGATCCCACCGGCTGCGGCGACGTCTGGGGTGCCACCCATTTCTCCCGGATGGTTGCCGGTGATAGGTTATCGGACGCGATGCACGCGGCCGCTGTGGCCGCTGCCCGGAACGTCGGGCACCGGGGCGCCACCGGACTCGCGGCCCACCTGCGCGGAGAGCTCAGCCTCAAGTGACCAGCGTCATCACCGTCCCGCCCTCGCTCGATGACCACACGTTCGAGCAGGTGGTGGAGCAGCTCGCGTCCATTCCGGCTGATGCAAAGCTCCTCGTGGATGCCCGGCATACCCGCTGGGCGTCGCCCTACGGGCTGACCGCGCTGCTCGCCCTCGGCCAGACGCGGCAGGAGCGCCCGAGCTTCGCCGTGCCCGAGACCGAGGACACCGCGTCGTACTGGGCGCGGACGGGGTTCTTCCGGCACGCCGACGAGCTGTTCGACCTGCATGGCAGCGTGCCGCGCGCGCGCGCCGGCGAGTCGTCGGTGCTGCTGGAGATCACCGCCGTCACGAAGAGCGAGGACGTGCACGACGTGGTGGGCCGCATCCAGCAGAAGGCGCAGCAGATCCTGACCAAGGAGCTGAACATCGACGCCAAGGCGACGGTGGGCTTCGCGATGACGCTGAGCGAGGTGTGCCAGAACATCGTGGAGCACGCCGGGCGCGGCGGCTGGGTGGGGGTGCAGACCTATACCTGGCGCAAGCGGCTCGGCAACCGGCGCGTGGTGGTGATCGCCGTGTGCGACGCCGGCTGCGGCTTCCGCGAATCGCTGGAGAGCGCGCCGGGCCGCGTGCGGAGCGACCGCTGGGACGACGCCGCGGCGCTCGAGGAGGCCGTGATCCGCGGCGTGAGCCGCTTCCGCGATCCGGGGCGCGGCCAGGGCCTGGCCGGCGTGCGCCGCTACGTCGGCCGCTGGGACGGCAAGGTCAGCGTCCGCAGCGGCACCGCCAAGATCGCCATCGTGCCGAGCTGGGATGACGACGTCCCGCTGCTCGAGAAGCTGGCCCCCTTCCCGGGGTCGCAGGTGCAGGTCACCATTCCAGAGCGGGTCGCCGGGGGCACGCGATGATGATGCACATCGATGTCAGTACCGTGCTGCGGCAGACGCTGTCGTGCGAGCTGTACTCCAATCTTGTGACGCGCCCCACCGGCGCGGCGGTGCGGACGCAGATCGAGGCGCTGCTCGCCGATGCACGGGAGGTCTCGCTCACCATCATCGACTTCTCCCACGTGGGGATGATCGACTTCAGCTGCGCCGACGAGGTCGTCGCCAAGCTCCTGCTGCGCTACGTCGCCGCGGAGCGCGAGGACCGCGAGGCGTACTTCCTGTTCCGGGGCGTCACCGACGACCACTGGGACGCCATCGAGGCGGTGCTCGAGCGCCACGGGCTGGCGCTCGTGCTGGAGGACGAAGGCGGCGTGGCGCGCATCGTCGGGATGGTCAACGACGGCGAGCGGGCGGCATGGCAGAAGGTCTACGAGCGCGGGCGCACCGCGGCGGCGGACCTGGCCAGCGCGCTGGGCACGGCGCCCGAGGCCTGCGAGCGCCTGCTCGACGGGCTCCACCGCCGCCGCCTGCTCATGCGGCTCGACGATGGCTATGTGGCCGTCGGGGGGCTCACGAACGTCCATGGCTGACGACTTCCGCAACCGGCCCCTGCTCGTGTCGCGCTTCATCGCCACCCGGATGAGCGACACGGACCGTGGGCCGCAGGTGCGCATCCGGTCCGACGACGCCCGCGACCGCCTGCTGCTCGAGGGCGAGCTGGCATGGGTGCACGGGCCGCGGCGGCAGGAGCTCGCGGCGGTGCTCTACGACGACACCCTGCGCAAGGGCGAGGTGGCCCTCCGTGACGTGGCGGGCGCCTCGCCGTCTGAGTTGGTACGCATCATCAAGCCCGATCTCGATTCGCACACCCGGCGCGGCCACTTCGCCTGACCGGCGCGACCGCCCGCAGAGACACCCCATGCCTGACCTGATCACGACCGACATCGCGCCGGAGCGCCGCCGTACCGAGCGCCGAGCGAGCGGACGGATTGCCGACCTCACCCTGCCCGAGGTGCGCCGGATCCTGATCACCGTGCTCCTCTCGACGGTGGTGCTCGGGCTGTTCTTCTTCATGGTGCGCGCGGTCATCGTGGCCGCCATCCTCGGCCTGATCATCGGCTTCTACACGCGTCCCCTGCACCTCTGGATCGTGCGGCACATCGGGCGGCCGACGCTCTCGGCGATCCTCACCCTGCTGGCGGTGACCCTGCCGGTGCTGCTGGTGCTCGCCTTCAGCTACGCCGAGCTGGCCGACGTGGTGGGCTACACCGCCACCCACCAGGATGAGATCACCGCCAAGGTGGATGCGGCGATCCAGCGCCTCCCCTTCCTCTCCAGCGCGAAGGCGGTCGCGGCGATCGGCGCGTTCGTGGCCACCGCCACCGCCTACGGCACGCGCCTGCCCCTGCTGCTCAAGACGGCGCTCTCGGGCTTCTCCATCTCGGCCACGATCTTCCTCTTCACCGCCTTCTACATCCTGCTCGAGGCGGACAAGATCGGCGGCTACGTGTCGGCCAAGATCCCGCCGCGCTACGAGGAGCTGCGCCGCGCCCTCGACGCCAACGTGCGCGGCGTGCTGTACGGCGCCATCTACTCCACGCTGCTCACGCAGACGCTCAAGTCGCTGATCATCCTGGCGATGAACCTCGTCTTCGGGGTGCCGCTCGCGGGGCCGCTGGCCGTGGCGTCGTTCATCATCGGCTTCTTCCCGATCGTCGGCTCGTGGAGCGTCTACATCCCGGTCGCCCTCTGGCTGGTGATCTTCCGCGACGCCGTGACGTCCGCCATCCTGATGGTCACCATCGGGACGCTCGTGAACACGATCTTCATCTCCAACTACCTGCGCCCCAAGATCGCCGCGGAGCGGTCGGGGGTGCTGAACTTCTACTGGATGTTCGTCGCGCTGATCACGGGGGTGTACTCCTTCGGGCTGGCCGGCATCCTGCTCGGCCCGATCCTGATCGGGCTCCTGAAGGCCATCATCGACACGGTCACGGCCCGCTCGAGCTGGCAGATCCTCGACTCGGAGGGCGAGGGAGCGGTGGTTCGCGACGCATGATCCGCTTCACGCACGTCACGAAGACGTATCCGCGCACCGGGACCGCGGTCCAGGACGTCACGCTGCACGTCGGCAAGGGCGAGTTCATCTTCCTCACCGGGCCGAGCGGGGCGGGCAAGTCGACCCTGCTCAAGATGGTGTACATGGAGGAGCGGCCCACCACCGGCGAGGTGCGCGTGAGCGGCACCAGCTCGGTCACCGCCTCCAGCCGCGAGGTGGCGAAGCTGCGCCGCAAGCTCGGCATCGTGTTCCAGGACTTCCGCCTGCTCGACAACCGGACCGCCGAGCAGAACATCGGCTTCGCGCTCGAGGTCACGGGTGCGCCGCAGAGCGTGATCGGCCCGAAGGTGGCGCGCGCGCTCACGCAGGTCGGCCTGGCGGCGAAGGGCACGAGCTTTCCCCGCGAGCTCTCCGGCGGGGAGCAGCAGCGCGTCGCGATCGCGCGCGCCCTCGTGAACGACCCGTTCGTCCTCATCGCCGACGAGCCCACCGGCAACCTGGACGACCGGGCGACGCGCGGCATCTTCCAGCTGCTCCGCGACATCAACGCGAGCGGCACCGCGGTGATCATGGCCACGCACAACCTCGAGCTCATCCGCCGGCAGGAGTTCCGCACGGTGGAGATGAATCGCGGCATGATCGTGTTCGACTCCGACGAGCAGCTGCCGCCCGCGCGGGACGCCTGATGCGGCCCTTCCGTGACGCCCTGATCACCTTCCGGCGCTCGCCCCTGCTCAGCGCGCTGAGCGTGACGACCATCGCCTTCTCCCTGTTCGCCTTCGGGCTCTTCGGCCTGGTGGCCCTCAACATCCGGGAGGCGCTGGACCGGCTCGAGGACCGCGTCGAGATCCGCGCCTTCGTCACCGACGGGACCACGCCGGAGCAGATCGCGCAGGCCTCGGGGGACATCGCCACCTACCCGGAGGTGCTGTCCGCGGCCGCGGTCACGCAGGAACAGGCACTCGCGCGCGCACAGCAGGAGCTCGGCGACTTCCGCGACGTGTTCGAGGGCGCGGCCCTCCCGGCGTCCATCGACGTGAAGCTCAGGGCCGGCATGCGCGATCCGGCCACCGTGAAGCGGGTGGCCTCGCGGGTGAAGGCCTTCCCGTTCGTGGACGACATCCGGTACGGCGAGGAGTGGATCGAGAAGCTCTACCGGCTGCGCAACATCGCCGGCATCGCGGGGCTCGCCCTCGGGCTCTCGTTCGCCCTGGTCTCCATGATCATCATCGGCGCCACGATCCGCATGGCGGTGCTGGCGCGCGCGAAGGAGATCTCCATCATGCGCCTCGTGGGGGCCACGGACGCCTACATCCGGCGGCCCTTCCTGCTCGAGGGCGTCGCGAAGGGGATCGTGGGAGGCCTGCTCGCCCTGCTCCTCACCTGGCTCTCGCGGCTGCTGATCGACCGCTTCATCATCAAGACCGTGTTCTTCGACGCGCGCGTGATCATGCTCGGCCTGCTCTTCGGTGCGCTGATCGGGCTGCTCGGCAGCGCGGTGTCGGTGGGGAGGCATCTACGCCGCGTGTAGCGCTGCGGCTGCTGCTCGCCGCCTCGATGCTCGTGCTCCCGGTGGTGCTGCCCGCGCAGACGACGGAGGCGCGCATGCGCGCCCAGCGGGACGAGCTGGAGCGCATCCGCCGCGAGCGCTCGGAGCTGGAGCAGAAGATGGCCAACCTGCAGGGCGACGTGCACGACTATCGCGAGGAGCTGGCCAACCTGGACCGCCAGCGCGCCACCACGGAGCGCGTGCTCGCCACCCTCGACCGCCAGCTCTCGTCCATCAGCGGCGACGTCGCCGAGACCACGGGCCGCATGTCCACCGCGGAGTCGGAGCTGCAGCGGCGGAAGGCCACCCTCCAGCGCCGCCTCGTGGACATCTACAAGCGCGGGCCGCTCTACTCCGCCGAGGCGCTGCTCACGGCGCGCTCCTTCGGTGAGCTCATCGCGCGCTACAAGTACCTGCACGAGATCGCCGTGCATGACCGCATGCTCGTACAGCGCGTCGAGGTGCTCCGGAACGACATCCAGCGCCAGCGCGGGGAGCTCGTGAAGCTGCGCGACGCCGTGGAGGAGAACCTCAGCGACAAGCAGCGCGAGGAGGACCGGCTCGCCGCGCTGGCCCGCGCGCGCCAGTCGAGCATCCGGCAGGCGCAGCGCTCCGCCGAGCAGATCCAGCAGCGGCTCGCCGCCATCCGGCAGTCGGAGAGCCGCCTCGGCAACGTGATCGCGACGATCGAGACCGAGCGCCGGCGCGCCGCCGCGCGTCCCAACGCGCCGCGCGCCGCGACCGCGGCCGCCACGAGCACCCTCCGGACCACGGACCTCGGCCGTCTCGACTGGCCGGTGGACGGCGTGCTGCTGTACCGCTTCGGCCGCGTGATCAACCCGAACAACACCACGACCCGCTGGAACGGCATGGGGATCGCGGCCCCGATCGGCACATCGGTGCGCGCGGTGGCGCCGGGCACGGTGGTGAGCGTGAGCCCACTGGGCACGTACGGCCTCACGGTGATCCTGCAGCATGGCGGCGGCGACTATTCCATCTACGCGTCGCTCAACACCGCGGCCGTGCGCACCGGCGCCGCGATCCGGAAGGGCGACGTGGTGGGCACGGTGGGGGTCTCGGACCCGGACCTGAAGCCGCACCTGCACTTCGAGATGCGTCCGCAGGGGCGTGCGGTGGACCCGGAGAGCTGGCTGCGAGGCGCCCGCTGATGGCCCAGGTGACGAAGCGCTGCGCGGTGTGCGGCCGCTTCCGCGCGTACGACCCCGACGACGCGTTCTGCATCGGGTGCGGCCACGAGCCGCTCGACGCCGAGTGCGCGTGCGGCCGCTCCTTCGACTACGCCCTGGCCGAGACCGGCGACGTGCACTGCCC
>JAQBPZ010000213.1 GCA_028287225.1 Gemmatimonadota bacterium | reverse complement strand
GCGCGTGAAGCTTCTCCACGCCGCACGGACGGACGTCGGCATGATCCGGTCCGGCAATGAAGACAATTTCACCGTCGATTCGGGGCCCACGCGCGGCATCTTCATCGTGGCCGATGGCATGGGCGGCCACGCGGCGGGCGAGGTGGCGAGCGAGATGGCGGTGCAGATCGTCCAGCGCGAGCTCGCGCCGACGGACGACCTCGACGGCGAAGGCATCGTGAAGCTCGTGGCCGGCGCCCTCCGCAAGGCGAACCGCGCGATCCACGATCGCACGCTCACCGAGGTGGACAAGCAGGGGATGGGGACCACCGCCTCGGTGCTGCTCCTCACCGGCACGCGCTACATCATCGGGCAGATCGGCGACTCGCGCGTGTACCTGCTGCGCGACGGGCAGTTCTCGCAGATCACCAAGGACCACTCCTACGTGCAGGAGCAGGTCGACGCCGGCTTCCTCACCCCCGAGCAGGCGCGCTACCATCCCTACAGCAACGTGATCACCCGCTGCGTGGGGGCGAGCCCCGACGTGGAGCCGGACATCTACCGCGGCGAGGTCCGCCCCGGCGACCTGTTCCTGGTGGCGAGCGACGGGCTCACGGGCATGGTGGACGACCGCCGCCTGGCGCAGCTCCTCGCCTCGCGCGCCGAGCCGGAGCGGAAGGTGCAGTCGCTCATCTCCGAGGCCAACGGGCGCGGCGGGCTCGACAACATCACGGCCATCATCGTCCAGGTCCTGGAGACGGGTCCCGGCTCCGACGATCCGAACCTCACGCGCGAGGTCCGGCAGGTTGGCTGACGAGACGGTTGCCGACCTGGCCCAGCTCTACCTGGGCAACATCCTCTACGCGATGGAGCTGGCCGCGATGGGGCTGCTGGAGCAGGGGAAGGTGGAGGACGCCGCATACTACCGCGGCATCGCCCGGAAGCTCGCCGAGGCGCACGGCCGCGAGCGAGCCGCGGCGCAGTCGAAGAGCTGATCGGGCTGGACTCTCGGCCTGCCTCGCTGCAGTTGCGTGTGCTCGTGTCCGTGCTCGCCTCCCGACGAATGTCGCGCGATGCCCGGCACGGTCTTCCGTGCCGGGCATCATCCGTTGCGCGACGAGACGACATCCGCGGAAGGACTGGCCTCGGCAGGGGCCCTGCCGGCGCCAGCGCTCAGGGCGTGGGGCGGAGCCGCACGGCGGAGGTCTGCCCGGTGCTCGTGCTCGTCGCGTGACCCACGATCTCGCCGGCGTCGTTCATCGAAGTCACGCGGTCCAGGATCCACCCCGGCGTCGTGACGACCACGCGCCTCGTCCGGCCCGCACGCCAGCGGTACGCGGTGTGGCTTCGTGTGTCGAAGGCCAGCACGGTACCGTTCTCCGTGATGTGCTCGGAAGTCAGTTCGGCGAGCGGTCCGCCGAGCGCCGTCGTGAGGTCGGTCACGGGCGTGCCCGCGCCGGTGAAGAGGAAGTGCGTCCGTCCGGTGTAATCGGTCGTCGCGCTGCCGAGCGCCTGTGACGCCTCGTTGATGCTGGTCGCGAAATAGCGTGGCCCTCGCCCGGTCACGTGGCGAAAGCCGGCATCCGGCGGGATCGTGATGCCGAACGTGGGGGCGGTGAAGGTGCCGCTGTTCAACCCTGGCCCGGAGAGGCCCACCACCTGGCCCCGCGAGTTGAGTGCGCGCGGGTCCGCGACGCCGGTAACGGTCTGGGCGCCGGAGCGGTCGATCACGGAGCTGTAGAAGCAGCGTATCACCACGTCACCCAGGTCGTTCACGTCCATCGCCGCCGTGCACCCGTCCACTCCGGGCACGCCGATCACCCGCGGGACGCCTCCGGACCACACGACCGGCTGTGCTCTGCTGCCGGTGATCATGCCGGCGATGTCGCCTCGCTCGTTGACCGCGTTCGCGGCCGACCCGGTGCTCCCGGCCGGCTCCGGAAGGACGGAGATGGCGCCGCCGCGCCATGCAACCGCGTGCGGCTGCGCGGATGGATCCTTCGCCCACCCCACGACGTCACCGACGGCGTTCACGTCGCTCGCCCAGGCGTCGGTGCCGCCGAGTCCCGGAAGCGGCACCAGGGTGTAGGGGTCCGACGCGATGCGGGTGAAGAAGGCGCCGCGTACCGAGTCGGCGAGCCCCATCTCGTCGCGCAGTCGCAGCACGAAGGTGTGCGGACCATCGCCGAGCGTGTCCGGCAGCTCGACGCGGGTCCAGGACGCCGGATCCACTCCAGGCTGGCCGGGACCGATCGGGTCGCTGTAGTCCCCCCGGTTGGGAGCGCGCCGTTCCCTCGGCGTTCCCTCGTCCACCACCAGCTCGAGCTGGCGCGCGGTGTCGATTCCCGAGACGGAGACGCGCAGCGAGAGCGACCGATCGTAGACCGTGTCGGCCGCGCCGCGCTCGAGGCGGAGCGTGGGCTTCCGCCAGATCTGGAAGGGAACGGATACGGAGACCCTGCGTTCCGTCGAACCCTGGATGGGATCGTCCCGGTTCAGGCGATACGACATGGCGATGGTCACCGTTGTGGAGCCGGCCCTCATGGGCAGGCGTGCCTCGAAGGGCACGCGAGTCGGAGAGTCGACGGAGCCGTCGGGCTTGAAGTGCTGGTCGTACCGGTAAAGAGTGATCGAGGTCGCGGGCAGGACGTCGAGGGAGTCGTATGACGCCTCGACGAGGTCCACGGCTCCGGGCGCTTCAGCGACCCCGCGCAACAGGACGATCGTATCTCCGATCACCTGGCCCGAGACGGGCGACTCGAGCCGGATTGCCGGCTCGGCGGGATCCTGCGGACCGGTGGGGGCCTCCCGGCACGAGAGGGCCGACAGCGCAGCCACCGCAATGATCGGCACGCGGCACCGGCGCAGCAGTGCCTGCACGAAGCTCGACATCATGTCGGTCCTATCTTCGGGGTTGGAATGGAGCCGGCCCGCGCAACCTGAGCGCACCCTCCCGACCCGCCGCTGTGAGATAGCACACATCCGTCACGATCGACTCGCCGCTCCTCGTGTGCGGGCCGGCGAGCTCCGTACCCTGATGGACGCCGGCGTACTGCGCGGTCTCCCGAGCGGACTACCGCCGCTCCAGGAGCGCGCCGGCCTGCAGCGCGGTCCGCACCTCGTCCCCACTCATCTCGGCCAGCCGTACCACCGCACGCTTCTCGATGGACACGCGCCGGCACGCGAACACGCGCAGCCACCGCGCGCTGCCGTACAGCTCCTCCGACAGCTTCGGCAGGTTGACCGCGCCTTCCCACCCCGCGGCGGTGAGGCGCCGCACCGTGCCGTCGCGGCGCACGACGGGGATGTCCAGCCCGAGCATCTGGGTCTTGGTGGGGTAGTCGAGGAGCAGCTCGCCGGCGCCGAGGCCCAGCTCCGCCGCCAGACGGTCCTCCACGGCGACCACGAGCGCGCGGTCATCGGCGATCCATTCGCCTCCGCCGGGCGGCAGCTCTGCGGCAGGACACTCGAACACCCGCTTGTACAGGCGCCGCTCGCGAAGCGCCGCGAGCAGCGGCGTCGGCGCGCGCTGCGCGAGCTCGTGCAGCAGCCCCTCGTCCGTGAACGCCGCGAGCGTCTCGGCGCCGAGCGAGCCGGCGCGCAGCGCGCCATCGACCAGCCGCTTGTACATGGCCGTGGCGCTGCGCACCGCGTGATGCCAGTACACGTTGCGGTACATCTGGTACTTGGCGAACAGCAGCGACTCCAGCGCGGACAGCCCCTTCTCGGAGATGCCGACGACGTGGCGGCCGCGCTCCGGATCGGTCACGATGGTGAGCGAGTCGAGCAGGCGGTCCACGTCGATGTCACCGTAGTTCACCCCGCACATGAACGCGTCGCGCTTGAGGTACTCGATCTTGTCGAGGTCGAGCGAGCCGGAGATGAGGCCCTGGAGGGGGCTCGTGCTGGTGCCGCGGATCAGCGCCATGATGCGCTCGGGCGCGTCGGCGCCGAGCGCCTCGCGGAGCACCTCGGCCACCTCGCCGCCGGTGATGAGCGGCCGCGCGACCTCCTCGTGATGCAGCGCGCCGATCTCCTCCAGCGCGTGCGAGAAGGGATAGTGCCCGATGTCGTGGAGCAGCGCCGCGCAGCGGACGATGCGCGACTCTTCCGCATCCGGCCGCGAGGCGAGCTCGCGCTCCTCGAACAGCGCGAGCGCGCGGCGCGCCAGGTGGTAGGCGCCGAGCGCGTGCTCGAAGCGCGAGTGGCTGGCGCCGGGATACACGAGATACGCGAGCCCGAGCTGGCGCACGTAGCGAAGCCGCTGGAACGGACGGGAGTCCACGAGCCGCAGCGCGAGCGGGTCGACCCGGATGTTGTTCCAGAGGGGATCGCGGATGATCTCGAAGGGCATGCGACAAAGCTGGCGGATGGATCATCGGCCGGCCAGTCGGCGCCTCAGCTGATCTGCGTCTTCCGCAGCATCTCGGCGACGAGGTCCACGAGCTGGGGCCGGTTGAACGGCTTCTGGAGGAACCGCGTCTCCTCGCGCATCAGGCCGCGGCGCACGATCTCGCTGGCGGTGTAGCCGCTCATGAAGATCACGGGGAGCGACGGGCGCTGCTCGTGCAGCCGCGCCGCGATCTCGGGGCCGTTCATCTCGGGCATGAACACGTCGGTGAGCACGAGCGCGATCGCGTCGCCATGCTCCTGGAAGAGGGCGAGGGCATCGCGGCCGGACTGGGCCTCCACGATGCGGTAGCCCTGGAGCGCGAGCATGCGGCGCAGCGCGGTGCGCACGGGCGCCTCGTCGTCGATGACGAGCAGCATCTCGCCGGAGCCGGGCGCCACCCGCGGGGGCAGCGGCTCCGGCGCCACGAAGGGCTCGTCGGGATGCCGTGGCAGGTACACGTTGAACGTGGTGCCGCGCCCGAGCACGGAGTCGATGGTGATCGCGCCGAGCGCCTGCTGCACGATGGCATAGGCGGTGGACAGGCCGAGGCCCGTGCCGCGTCCCGGCTCCTTCGTGGTGAAGAAGGGCTCGAAGAGCAGGGGCAGGAGCTCGGGGTCGATGCCGGTGCCCGTGTCGTGCACGCCGAGCCGTACGTATTCGCCGGCGGCGAGGTTCGGCACGACGACCCCCGTTGGCCCGCCCACGACGACGTTCTCGGTGGCGACCGTCGCCGTGCCGCCGACCGGCATGGCGTCGTGCGCGTTGGAGAGGAGGTTGAGGAGCACCTGCTCCATCTGCCCTTCGTCGGCGCGCACGAGCCAGAGGTCGTCGGCGAGGTCGAACCGCATCTCGATGCCGGTGCCGACGTAGCGGCGCAGCATCGCCGTCATCCCGCCGAGGATGCGGTTCACGTCGAGCGCGCTGGGGCGAACCACGTGCGCGCGGCTGAAGGTGAGCAGCTGCCGCGTGAGGGCGGAGCCGTTGCGCACCGAGCGGTCGATTTCCTCCAGCGGCTGCCGGTCGGGATGGTCGGGGGCCATGCCGTCCAGCAGGAGCTCGGCGTTGCAGCGCACGGCGGTGAGCAGGTTGTTCATGTCGTGCGCCACGCCACCGGCGAGTCGCCCCACCGCCTCGAGCTTCTGCTGGTGGAGGACCTGCGATTCCAGCCGCTTCCGCTCAGTGATGTCGGTGGCCACCACGCCGATGGCGAAGATGCGCCCGTCGGCATCGCGCAGGGGGAAGCGCGCGGTGAGGAAGGCGCGTTCCTGGCTGCCCACCACGTGCGTCTCCTCCGCGGTGAGCGTCGCCCCCGTGGCGAGCACCTGCGCGTCGCACTCGGCGATCGCGATCGCGTTGGCCTGTGGGAGCACCTCCGCCGGACTGCGGCCGAGGAGCGTCACGGCGGGCACGCGGTGGAAGTCGCCGAAGGAGGCGTTGGTGATGAGGTAGCGGCCGTCGAGATCCTTCACCGCCACGAGGGCAGGGAGGTGGTCGATGAGCGCCCGCAGCAGCCGTCGGCTCGCCTCGGTGGCCTCCGCCGCCGACTCGGTGGCGTGCAGCTGGGCCTCGAGCGCGCCGTGTGCGGCGGCCAGCCGGCGGGTCATCACGTTGAAGGCGGCCGCGAGCTGGCCGATCTCGTCGGCGGTGCGCACCGGGGCGGTGGTAGTGAGGTTGCCCCCGGCGACGCGCTCCGCCGCGTCGGCGATCTCCAGCACCGGGCGCGCGATGTGACGCGCCACGAACATCAGGCCGAGCGCGAGCGTGAGCACCGCGAGTGCGCCGATCAGCATCATCTCCCAGACGAGCCGCCGCGCCGGCGCGAACGCCTCGTCCGTCGACATCTCGGCGAAGAGGGCGAGTTGCCGCGCGGGCATCCACCGGTACACGCCGACCACCTCGCGGCCCGCGTAGTTGCGGTAGACGCCGGCCCCGGAGATGCCGCTCACCGCGCGGTCGATGGCCGGCGTGTGGATGCCGCGCGGGAAGCGCTGGCGGTCATAGTCGTTGCCGCGCACGAACTCGTGAAAGCGGTCGACGAGGTACGCATCGCCCGTCTCTCCGAGCCCGCTGCGGTCGGCGACGACCTCCTCCACGCGCGCGAGGTTCGCGTCACCGGCGAGCACCGCGATGGTGGTGCCGTCGGCGGCCAGCACCGGCATGGCGATCGTGAGCGTCGGCATGCCCGTGGCCGGCGCCGGATAGACGTTCTGCACCACGACGCGCGTGCGGCCTTCGAGGAAGTGCCGTTCGCTCACCCGATACTGGCCGAGGAGGGTGCTGTCGCTGGCCGCGAACACGCGCCCGCCCACCGCGGAGAGGAGCACGATGCGCGTGAAGTCCTGCTGCGTGCTCACCGAGCGGCGCAGCATGGCATCCAGGGCAGCGGCCCCCGTTCCGGCGCGCGCCGCGGCGGTGATGCCCTCCTGCAGCTGCGGCATGGTGGCGAGGAAGCGCAGGTCGTTGGTCTGCTCGCGCACCCAGCGATCGAACTGCCCTTCGCGCACGTCCGTCGCGGCGCGCAGGCGATCGAAGGCGGACTCCCGCAGCGCGCTGCGCATCTCGATGAAGCCGACGGTCGCGGCGAACACCACCACCGCCGCGGCGGGGAGGAAGAAGGCGACGGCCAGTCGCGAGGCGAGGCGCGTGCGCCATCCCGCCCTCGGGAGTGGATGCTCGGCCGCGGCGTCCGTCACGGCGCCATCTCCCGCACCGCGACGAGCCGGCCGCCGTCGAGGCGCATCACGACGGCGCGCTTCGCAGGGTCCTGGCGCGCGGTGAAGTCCATCGTGCCGGTGGCGCCGTGGAACTCGCGGGTGGCGGCGATCGCATCGCGCAGGGCGGCGGGCGTCGTCCGGCCGGCGCGGTGCATGGCGTCGGCGATCAGCCGCACGGCGTCGTACGTGGCTGCGGACGTGGCGTTCGGCGCGTGGCCGTACACCTTCGAGAACGCCGCCACGAACGCGCGGTTCGCGGGCGCGCTGCCCTCGAGGTACCAGTGGTGCGTGGTGAAGAGGCCACCGGGCATGGGCAGGCCCGACATGACGTTCGGGTCCACGAAGTCGGCGAGCAGGAGCGGCGCCCGGAGTCCGGCTGCGGCCGCCTGGCGGATCTGGAGCGTGTCGTCGGGCAGCTCGTTGGGGAGCAGGAGGACGTCGGGCTTCGCGGCCGCGAGCCGGCCGAGCGCCGCGGAGAAGTCGCTCGCGCGGTCACGCGTGTAGCCCTCGCGGGCCACGACCTGCCCGCCGCCCTGCGTGAACGCCGCCGCGAAGCGCTCCGTGAGCCCTCGGCTGTAGGAGGCGGACTCCTCGTACAGCACCGCGGCGCGCCGGGCGTGCAGCCCTTCGCGGGCCCAGCGGGCGAGCGCCGTCGCCTGTACGTCGTCGGTGAAGGCGATGCGGTAGACCCAGCGGCGGCCGGCGGTGACATCGGGGTGCGACGCCATCGGCGTGATCATCGGCACGCCCACCCTCTCGGCGAGCACGGCCACCGGCAGCGCATTGCGGCTGTACTGCGGTCCCACGATCGCCTGGATGTCGGGCCGCGTGAGGAGCGACTGCGCGGCCGAGGTGGCCATGTCGGTCCCCTCGCCGATGTCGGTCAGCACCACCTCCATGCGGTGGCGCACCCCGCCCACGTCGATGCCGCCGGCCTCGTTGATCTCGCGCGCGGCCAGCATCGCGCCGTCGCGCGTGCTGGCGCCGGACATGACGACCCGCGGTCCCGTGAGGCTGGCGAGCACGCCGATGCGCACCACCGGGGCGTCCGCGGGTGGCGTGGAGCAGGCCGCCGCGACGGCGGCGAGCAGGGGAATGCCGGCGCGCCGGAGCACGGCACGCAGCAGCTGATGGATCATCACCAGAGACGACCGGGCGGGGGGACTGGAAACCGGCGGGGCGCCGAGCGAGCCACCCGGTGCGAGGGTGAGGAAACGCGAGTGCGCCGTCTCCGGAGAGACGGCGCACCCGACGGCCGGGCCGAGAGGGATCAGCCCGTGGGACCGGCCGCCTTCACGGCTTCGTCGGCCCCCTCGAACTTCTCGAAGTTCTTCCGGAACATCTCGGCCAGCTTCTTCGCCTGGGCATCGTAGGCGGCCGGGTCGTTCCAGGTGCCGCGCGGATCCAGCACCTCGCTCGGCACGCCCGGCACCGCCGTCGGCACGGACAGCCCGAAGACGGGATCCGGCTTGCCGACCACCGCGTCGAGCTTTCCCTCGAGCAGCGCGTGCACCATCGCGCGGGTGTAGGCGAGCTTCATGCGCTTGCCCACGCCGTACGGCCCGCCGCTCCAGCCCGTGTTCACGAGCCAGACGTTGGCGCCGTGCTCGTCGATCAGGCGGCCGAGCATCTCGGCGTACTTGGTGGGATGCCAGACGAGGAACACCGCGCCGAAGCAGGACGAGAAGGTCGCCTGCGGCTCGGTGACGCCGCGCTCCGTGCCGGCGACCTTGGCGGTGTAGCCGGACAGGAAGTAGTACATCGCCTGCTCGCGCGTGAGCTTCGCGACCGGGGGCAGCACCCCGAAGGCGTCGGCGGTGAGGAAGACGATGTGCTTCGGGTGGCCGCCGCGCCCGCCGGGCACGTGGTTCTCGATGTAGTTGAGCGGGTACGACGCGCGGGTGTTCTCGGTGATGCTCTGGTCCTCGAACTTCACCGTCAGCGAGTCGTCATCCAGCACGACGTTCTCGAGGATGGTGCCGAACATCTGCGTGGTGCGGTAGATGTCCGGCTCACTCTCGGGGGAGAGGTTGATGACCTTGGCGTAGCAGCCGCCTTCGTAGTTGAAGGTGCCCTCGGAGGACCAGCCGTGCTCGTCGTCGCCGATGAGCGCGCGCGCCGGATCGGCGGAGAGCGTGGTCTTGCCGGTGCCGGAGAGGCCGAAGAAGAGCGCCGTGTCGCCGGCCGGCCCGATGTTGGCCGAGCAGTGCATGGAGAGCACGCCCTGCTTGGGCATGTAGTAGTTCATCACCGTGAACATCGCCTTCTTGAGCTCACCGGCGTAGCGCGTGCCGCCGATGAGGATCATGCGCTTCGCGAGGTTGAGCACGATGAACGTGCCCGTGCGCGTGCCGTGGCGGGCCGGGTCGGCCTGGAACTCCGGGGCGTGCAGCACGGTGAAGTTGGGGGCGAAGCCGGCGAGCTCCGCCGACTCCGGCCGGATGAACATGTTGCGGACGAACGCCATGTGCCACGCGTTCGGCGAGACGTAGCGCACGGCGAGGCGGTACGCGGGGTCGGCTCCGCAGTAGAGGTCCTCGACGAACAGCTCCGGCTGCCCGTTCAACGCCTGCTGCACGTCGGCGAGCAGGAGGTCGAACTTGTCGGGGGTGATCGGCTGGTTCACCTTGCCCCAGTCCACGTCGGCCTGGGTGCTCGGCTCCTGGACGACGAACTTGTCGTTCGGCGAGCGGCCGGTGTGCGGCGCGGTGACCGAGACGAACGGACCGCGGTCCGCGAGCCGTCCCTCGCCGCGGCGCACCGCGTGCTGGATGAGCGCCGGCGCGACGAGGTTCCAGTGCACGGTGCCGGAGGGGGCGAGCCCCTGGCCGGCGAGGCTGGCCTGGGTGGTTCCCCGGCGCCGGGTGTCGCTCTGCGGCTTGATCTGTGTGGCCATCGCTGTCTACCCTCGTGTGAACAGCCCATCCGCGCCGAGCGGCGCGAGCCGGGCTAGAGTTTCGAGAAGATCGTCGGTGAGGGGCTCGCCGCCGCGAAGGCGGGCTCCACCGACTGCGTACGCTCCTGCGCGTCGACGACGGCCACCGCGGCCATGTTGACGATGTCCTGCACGTCGGCTCCGCGCTCCAGCACGTGCACGGGCCGCCGCATGCCGACGAGGATGGGGCCGATGGCCGTGGCCCCTCCCAGGTGGTGCATCAGCTTGTAGGCGATGTTCCCCGCGGCGAGGTTGGGAAAGATGAGGACGTTCGCCTCTTCCTTCAATGTGCTGAAGGGATAGTCGCGACGCAGGATCTCGCCGCTGAGCGCCGTGTCGGCCTGCATCTCGCCGTCCACGATGAGCGACGGGTCGCGCTCCTTGAGCAGCTGCGTCGCGCGGGCCATCTTCTCCGCATCCGGGTGCTTCACGGACCCGAAGTTGGAGAACGACAGCATCGCGATGCGCGGCACGATGCCGAGCATGCGCGTGATCCGGCTCGCGGCGAAGGCGATCTGCGCCACCTGCTCGGCCGTGGGGTCGATGTTGACGGTGGTGTCGCCGCAGAACACCACGTGCCGATCCGTCACGAGCATGTACATCCCGCTCACCAGCTTGGCGCTCGGGTGGGCTCCGATGACCTGGAGTGCCGGACGGATGGTCTCCGGATAGTGCATGGTGACGCCGGACAGCAGCGCGTCCGCATCGCCCCGCGCCACCATGCAGGAGCCGAAGTAGTTGCCGTTGAACAGCTGGCGGCGCGCCTCGTCGAGGGAGAGCCCCTTGCGCTGGCGCAGCTGCCACATGTAGTGCGCGTAGTCGTCGCGCTTCTCCGAGGTCGCGGGATCCTCGATGGTGATGTCCTCCAGCGAGATGCGCGCCGCCTCGGCGATCTGCCCGATGCGCTCCGGGTCGCCGAGCAGGATCGGGTGCGCGATGCCGTCCTCCACGAGCGTGGCGGCCGCGCGGATGATCTTCGGCTCCTCGCCCTCCGGGAAGACGATGCGCTTCGGGGCCCGCTGCGCGCGGTTGATGAGCCCGCGCATGATGCCGCGGGCCCGGCCGAGGCGCACCTCGAGCCTCTCGCGATAGCCTTCCAGGTCGATGAACTCGCGCGCGACGCCGCTCGCCACCGCCGCCCAGGCGACCGCCGGCGCGACCCAGAGCAGGACGCGGGGGTCGAAGGGGAAGGGGATGAGGTAGTCGGCCCCGAAGGTGACGTTCCGCAGCCCGTACAGCGCGGCGACGGAGTCGGGGACGTCCTGCTTGGCGAGCAGCGCCAGGGCGCGCGTGGCCGCCATCTTCATCTCCTCGTTGATCTCCGTGGCGCGAACGTCGAGCGCGCCGCGGAAGATGAACGGGAAGCCGAGGACGTTGTTGACCTGGTTGGGATAGTCGCTGCGCCCTGTCGCGATGATCGCGTCGTCCCGGACCGCGCGCACCTCCTCCGGCGTGATCTCCGGCACCGGGTTGGCCAGGGCGAAGATGATCGGCCGCGACGCCATGCCCGCCACCATCTCGCGGGTGACCGCGCCGGCGGCGGACAGGCCGACGAAGACGTCGGCGCCCACCAGCGCCTCGCCGATGCTGCGCGCCTGCGTCTTCCGGACGAAGCGCGCCTTGTAGGGATCCATGTCCCCCTCCGTGCGCCCCTCGTAGATCACGCCGGCGCGGTCGCACATCAGGATGTGCTCGCGCTGCACGCCCAGGCGCACGTAGTGCTCGGCCGTGCTGATCGCCGCGGCGCCGGCGCCGGAGAACACGACCTTGATCTGCCCGATGTCCTTGCCGGCGATCTCCAGCGCGTTCAGCAGCGCGGCGCCGGAGATGATGGCCGTGCCGTGCTGGTCGTCGTGGAAGACCGGGATGCCCATCGTCTTCCGGAGCGTCTCCTCGATGTAGAAGCACTCCGGGGCCTTGATGTCCTCGAGGTTGATGCCGCCGACCGTGGGCTCGAGGAGCTGGCAGAACCTGATGACGTCGTCCGGATCCTCGGAGCCTACTTCCAGGTCGAAGACGTCGAGATCGGAGAACTGCTTGAACAGATTGGCCTTGCCCTCCATCACCGGCTTGCCCGCCAGGGCGCCGATGTTGCCGAGGCCGAGCACCGCCGTGCCATTGGTGACCACGGCCACGAGGTTTCCCTTGGCCGTGTACTTGTACACGTCCTCCGGGTTCTCCTGGATGGCCAGGCACGGCTCGGCCACGCCCGGGGAGTACGCGAGGGCGAGGTCCCGCTGGTTGTTGAGCGGCTTGGTGGGGACGACGGCGATCTTGCCGGGCCGTCCGCGCGAATGGTAATCGAGGGCGTCGTCGCGTTTGGTCATAGACGGCCTAAAGGTAGTGCGTGCGGGCGGGTGTGTGGACCCCTGCCGGACCCCCCAGATCCCGACAGGCTGAGGCTGACGTTGACAGCTCTCGGCTCGAGCCCGAGGCAACGGAAACGGGCACCCCGCGTCGCGGGGTGCCCGTGCCGATTGCCTGAACCGCTGGATCCAGTCACCGCCGCTGGAGCACCCGCATCGGCCAAGCGAGCAGAGCCAGGACTCCGGAGACGGCGATGATCGCCGGCCCGGAGGGGAGGTCGAAGGGCACCGAGATGGAGAAGCCGATCACCGCCGCGACGGTGGCGCTGAGGACCGCCACCGTGAAGATGCCGCTCATGCTGCGCGCCAGGAGCAAGCCCGTGACCGCGGGGATCACGAGGAAGTTGAACACGAGCATCACGCCGGCGAACTGCATCGCGAACGCGATGACCAGCCCGAGCGTGAAGTACAGGAACAGGTTCCAGAAGACGACCCGGTAGCCCAGCGTCCGCGCCGTCTCGCGGTCGAACGAGACGAAGAGGAATTCCTTGTAGAAGAGCACGTGCACGAGCAGCACCGGGAGCGACACCGCCAGGAGCACGAGGGTATCCGCCCGGGTGATGCCGAGGATGTTGCCCTGCAGCAGGATGTCGTGCGCCTCGCCCCCCGCCGCCTTGGCGAGCAGCAGGATGGCGGTGGCCGCCGCCACGGCATAGGCCACGCCGATGGTGGCGTCCGGCGGCACGCCGGCCCGCTGTCCGCCGCCCAACCCGAAGAACATCGCGCCGGCCAGGGCAAAGACGACGGCGAAGGCCGTGGGATGCGCCGTCAGCCCGCTGACCCCGAGCCCGCCGAGGAAGAGCGCGAGCGCGATGCCGGCGGACGAGAGCTGCGCGATGGCCGCGCCGACGAACACGATGCGCCGCAGCACCACATACACGCCGAGCACCGAGCACGCGATGGCGATGACGAGCGCGCCGTAGAGCGCCTCGCGGAAGAGGAGGACCGTCTCAAGCATGGCGCCGTGCTCCCGGCTCGAGGGGCGGCCGGCGGGCGACCACGATGCGGTGGCCGTGCATCTCGTCCACGTCCACCGGGATGCCGTACATCTGCGTGAGCGTCTCCTCGGTCATGATCTGCGCCACGGTGCCGATGCGGAACCCGCGCTCCACCACCAGCGCGATGCGCTCCACGTAGTTGGCGACCTCGTTGAGCGCGTGGCTCACCATGAGGACCGTGAGGTTGTCGCGCTCGTGCAGCTCGCGCACCAGGCCGAGGATCTGTGTGGTGGATACGAGGTCCATGCCGGTGGTAGGCTCGTCGAGCACCAGGACGTTCGGATCGCCGACGAGCGCGCGCGCGATGAGCGCCCGCTGCTTCTGGCCCCCGGAGAGCGCGCCGAGCGGGCGGTCGGCCAGGTCGAGGATCCCCACGTGCTCCAGCGCCGCGCAGGCGAGGTCGCGGTCGCGCCGGGAGGGGCGGCGCATCAGGCCGATGCGGTCGTACCGGCCCATGAGCACCACGTCGACGACCTTGAGGGGGAAGTTGTAGTCCACGGAGTCGCGCTGCGGCACGTAGCCGAAGCGGAGCCCCGACGCCTTGGTCACGGTGCCGGCCTGCGGCACGAGCGTGCCGAGAATGGCGCGCAGGATCGTGGTCTTCCCGGCGCCATTCGGACCGACCAGCCCAAGGAAATCGCCCGTGGGAATGTCGAACGAGATGTCCGAAAGCACCACGCGACGCCCGTACCCGAGCGTCGCGTGGTCGAAGGAGATCAGGGCGGTCATCGCACCGCGGCCGCCAGCTGCGCCATGTCGTACTGCATGAGCTGGATGTAGTCGGTGATGCCGCGGACACCCCCGACCGAGGGGGGCAGGATCAGCACCTTGATGCCGGTCTGCTTCGCGACGAGGTCGGCCACCTTCCGGTCGTAGAACGGCTCCATGACGATCGCCTTCGCGCCGGTGCGCTTCACGGTCTGGATCACTTCGTAGAGGTGTGATGGGCTCGGGGGCACGCCAGGCTTGGGCTCCATGAAGGCCACGATGTTCATGCCGTTGTACTCGGCAAAGTAGCGCCAGCTCGTGTGCCACGCGACGACGGGCTTTCCGCGGATCGCCGCCAGGTCGGCCTGCCATCCCTTCTCGGCGGCATTGAGGCGCGCCTCGAAGGCGCGCTCGTTGCTGGCGTATGTCGCCGCATTCGCCGGATCCAGCTGGCTGAACCTGCTCTGGAAGAGGCGCGCGATGCGGCGGCCGTTCTCCGGATCGAGCCAGTAGTGCGGGTTCCCCTGGGTATGCACGTCACCCATGCTGCGGTCCACATTGCCATTGGGCCGGTCGAGCACGCGGATGGCGGTGGATGCGTCGAGATAGCCCGCCCCGCCCTGGCGGATCTTCGGGTTCCGCGCGCCGTCGAGCAGGAGGGGCATCCAGCCGATCTCGAGGTCCAGCCCCACGAACGCCCAGACGTCGGCGTTGCGGAGCTGGAGCACGAAGCTCGGCTTGGCCTCGATGAAGTGCGGGTCCTGGTATCCTTCGCCGATGTGCGCGGCGGTGATCCGGTCCCCGCCAACTTCCTTCGCGATGTCGTACAGGTCGGTCGTGCTGGTCACGACCTTGAGCTGCGCCTCCGCGGCGTGCGGCGCGATGGCCAGCACGCCCGCGAGCAGCAGCAGTGCGAAACGTCGAATCATGTCAGGCTCCGATAGTGGGTGCCGCAGGAATCAGAACGGGTGTGGCTTGTGGGGGCCGAGCGAGAAGACGGCCTGGACGAGCAGGCGATTCACCAGCCGGTCGCCGCTGTTGCTCAGCCCTTCGTATCCGGCCATCAGCTTGGAGAACTCGCTCGGATACCACTCGAGATACACTGAGCCGGCATTCAGGGTCCGGCCGTCGTTCTCGGGGTTCTGCAGCCAGTCGTACCGCGCGCCGAGGAAGGTGCGCTGGGTGGTCTGGTAGCGCGCGAAGACGTACGCGCCGGTGTAGTCGCGGGCGCGTTCGGCGATCGACACGGTCGCGCAGTTCGCGCACGGGGCCACGAGGTCGTCGACGCGCTCGTTGACCTGGCGCATCACCTCCGACTGCAGGATGAACGACTGGTAGAGCCCCTGCTGGAGCGGGCGCCAGCGGTACGTCAGGTCGGCTCCGTAGGTCGTCTGCCGCGCCACGATGGCGTTGACGTCGGTGGGCACGAACTGACCGGTCGGCTGCTCCACACTGACGAGATACGACTGTCCCAGCGCGCGCTCCCGCTTCCCGGTGAGCGCCGAGAACGACAGCTCGACGTTCTGCGACTCGCTGAGGTCCACGTAGTTGCGGAGCCGCGCCGAGAAGCCGAGGCCCCCGAGCGACCTGTTCACGTCCTCCGCCGTGTGCAGCGAATCCACCGGGCGGCTGAGGCGGTCGATCGCGGTGACCTGGACCTCCTGGTAGAACCCGAACGGGGCGAAGACCCGGCTCCCCCAGAGGCCCGTCCCCTTGAGCCCATCGTCGCTCAGCAGCCGCTGGATGACGTACGGGTACTCGATGGTGTGCAGGTCGTGCCGGTGCGTGAGGTTCTGCTTGCCGAACGGCATCAGGAAGCGGCCGATCCTGAGCTCGAGCTCGTTCGGGAGGCTGGTGGTGGTCAGGAAGGCCTGCTCGATGGAGATCTTCTCCACGTCGCTGATCCCGAGGAAGACGTCGCCGCGGAAGTACGGGTCCACGACGGACTGCACGGCCAGCTCCACCTCGCGCACGCCGAAGCGGCTGCGGTCGGCCTGGGTGCTGCCCCTCGGCGACAGGTCGCCGACGAGGTCCCCCACGGCGCTGATGTCCGGGAGGAGGCGCGGGTTGGCCGGACCCGACTGCGGGCCGACGTTTCCACTGCCGGGGGCCGCGGCGCCGCTCGGCGCGGCGAGGCCGGCGCCGAGCTCCTTCATGAGCGCGATGGAATCGCGGACGGCCTTTGCGATGGAGTCGGCGCGCTGTCGGCTGCGTGCCGCGGAGTCCGGCTGCTGTGCGCCCGCGAGGGACGCGCACGACAGCAGGACCACCGCCGTGAAACGGATAGTGCGCATTGATGTTCCGGTGTCTGAAGCCACGCCGTCACATGCCTCGGTCGAGGCGCCACGGCACGGCGGGAGTGGGTCGCTGCAAACGACGGACTCGGAGCGGGCGCGGACGAGGACACGCGACCGGGTCAGACGCCGGGTGGCGCCCTCGCGGGGGGGAGGTGTCCGAGCCATGCAGTTGCCGGCGCCACCACCTCGGCCGGTGCAGGACAGGCGACCACCGCGGGGATCAGCGGCGCGCTCGGCTGCGCCACCGGCGTCAGGTGATGGTTGATCAGCTGGCAGAGCGCGCACTCCGCGGCGTGGACGGGCCGGCACGACGCCGTCGACGTGGACTCGACGTGCGCAACCTGCGCTCGGCTCTCGCGCTCGACGTGCGCGTCGGCGGACGACGCAAATGCGGGCAGTGCGAACTGCAGCACCGCCCACACCATCGCCCACGTCCTGCCTCGCCACCCGCGCCGTCGCAACATGCGCACAAGGTAGAGCAGGGAGGGTAGCCGGGCAACGCCGGCGCGTCGCTCCCCGGTGGGGACTAGATTGCGGAAGCGCCCCTGACTTCCCACGACCCTTCTGGCCCTGCCGACCGTCTCCCTCGTTGCCGCGCGCCCGATGGCGCCCCCCTGCCGGACCACCGCCCGATGACCCGGGTCGCCGTGATCGGCGCGGGCGCCGCGGGAACCATGGCCGCGATCTTCGCCGCCGCCGGCGGCGCGGAGACGCTCCTGCTGGAGCGCACCCGCGACGGCGGACGCAAGATCCTGATCAGCGGGGGCGGACGGTGCAACGTGCTGCCGTCGCGGCTGGACGAGTCGCGCTTCGTCACGGATTCGTCGCCCAACACCCTGCGCAAGATCGTGCGTTCGTGGCCGCTCGCAGAGCAGGTCGCGTTCTTCGAGGGGGAGCTCGGCATTCCATTGGTGGAGGAGTCCGAGTCCGCCAAGCTGTTCCCGGCGTCGCACAAGGCGCGCGACGTCCGCGACGGGCTGCTCGCGAACGCGCGCCACCGCGGCGTGCAGGTCCTCACGGACACCCGGATCACGGACGTCGGCCGAGCCGGCGCGGCGTGGCGCGTCTCGCGCGAGGGCGCGGATCCGCTGGACGTGGACGCCGTGGTGATCGCCACCGGTGGCCTGTCCGTCCCGAATACCGGGAGCGACGGCTTCGGCCTGCGCCTGGCCAAGCAGTTCGGCCATACGGTGCACGACACCTATGCCGCGCTCACGCCCCTGCTCGCGGAGCCGGCGCCGTACGGCGCGCTCTCGGGCATCTCCCTCTCCGTGACGCTCACGGCGCGGTCCGGCGCGCGGCAGGCGAGTGCGACGGGCGGGTTCCTCTTCACGCATCATGGCTACAGCGGCCCGTCGGTGCTGAACGTGTCGCACGTGGCCGTGCGCTCGCGCGCGGAGCCGCCGCCTACGGCGCGCGTGACGGTGCAGTGGACGACGCTCGACGACGACGGGCTGGAGCAGCTGCTCCGCCCCCAGGGCGTGCGCACCCTGCTCGGCACGCTGCGCACCGTCCTGCCGGACCGGCTGGCCGCAGCCCTGCTGGAACAGGCCAAGGCCGACCCGTCCCGCACCCTCTCGGAGCTGCCGCGCGAGGAGCGCCGCCGCGTCATCGACATCCTTGCCCGCGGGCCGCTGCCGTGGACGAGCGACGAAGGCTACCGGAAGGCCGAGGTGACGGGCGGTGGAGTGAGCCTCGCCGAGATCGATCCGCGCACCATGGAAAGCCGGCTGCATCCCGGCCTCTTTCTGTGCGGCGAGGTGCTCGACGCCTTCGGCCCGATCGGCGGCTACAACTTCCTCTGGGCGTGGGCCACGGGCCGGGCGGCGGGACGCGCCGCGGCGACGTATGATGGTGTGCCCCGCTGAACCCGAATCACCACCTCGACCCGGCCCACGCATGAACAGGGAGCTCACCACCGTCGCGTTCGAGATTCCAGGATATCGCATCGTGCGCTCGCTCGGCGTGGTGCGCGGCATCACGGTGCGCTCGCGCTCGATCCTCGGGAGCATCGGCGCGAAGTTCCAGACCATCATGGGCGGCAACATCTCGCTGCTCACCGAGCTGTGCGAGAAGTCCCGCGCCGAGGCGTACGCCATCATGCTGTCGCATGCGGAGGAGCTGGGCGGCAATGCGATCGTTGCCGTGCGGTACGACGCGACGGAGATCATGGACGGCGTCACGGAGGTGCTGT
>JAQBPZ010000153.1 GCA_028287225.1 Gemmatimonadota bacterium | reverse complement strand
CCGAGGCCGCGCCGGTCGCGGCGCTCGTGCGGGCGCTGGGGCCGGCCAGCGCCCCGCAGGCGGTCGCGGACGCCACGCACGGTGACCGGCTCTACTGGTACCTGCTCGTCGCCGTCGTGCTGGCGCTGCTTGCCGAGACGGCCTCGCGGCGCTTTCGTGGTGAATCATGAAGACGCTCGCCTACATCTCGCACGCCGACGTCGGCCGCCACGACACCGGCTGGGGCCATCCGGAGCATGTCGGCCGCATCCGCGCGGTGCCGAGCGCCCTCAAGTACGACCCCGAGCTGTTTCACGCGCTCGACCACCGCGAGGCGCGGCACGCGACCCGCGAGGAGCTCGAGCTCGCGCACGATCCGCGCTACGTGGGGCAGGTGCACGCCCTCGCGGAGGCGGGCGGGGGCCGGCTCGACGCGGACACCGTCGTCAGCACCGGGTCGTGGCTGGCCGCGACCGCGGGAACCGGGGCCGTCCTCGACGGGATCGACCTGGCCTTCGGCGACGGGCCACGCCGCAGCTTCTGCGCGGTGCGCCCGCCGGGCCACCACGCGCTGCGCGCGGCGGGGATGGGCTTCTGCCTGTTCGGCAACGTCGCGGTGGGCGCCCACTACGCACGCCAGCAGCACGGCGCCGAACGCGTCCTCATCGTCGACTGGGACGTGCACCACGGCAACGGCACCCAGGCGCTCGTGGAGCAGGAGGCCGACATCCGCTTCGTGAGCATGCATCAGTGGCCCTGGTACCCGGGCACGGGGGCCGCCGACGATCGCGGGCCGCACGACAGCGTGTGGAACGTGCCGCTGCGTGCCGGCCTTCCGCGCGCGCTCTACGTGAGCGAGCTGCTTGCCGCCGTCGACCGCGCGTCGGCCGGCTTCACGCCCGATCTCGTCCTCATCTCGGCCGGCTTCGACTCGCTGGCCGGCGACCCCCTCGGCGGGTTCACGCTGGAGCTGGAGGACGTGGAGCAGTTGACGCGCGAGCTGGTCTCGCGCGCCGAGCAGTGGTGCGGCGGCCGCGTGGTGAGCGTCCTCGAGGGCGGATACGCCCCGGAGCGGCTCGGCCAGGCGTGCGTGCGGCACATGAATGCGATGCGGTAAGGGATCAGGGATCAGGGATCAGGGACTAGGAACTGCACGCGCCGCTCGAGCTCTCGACCCGTGCACTTCCTGATCCCTGATCCCTGATCCCTGATCCCTGATCCCTGATCCCTGATCGGAATCCCTGATCCCATTGACATCCTCGCCCCTCACTCGTCCTGCTCATGGCGTCGGCTCGTCCCGACGGTAAATTCCGCCGATCCGCCGGGTGCGCATGCGCGATGGGCTCCGGAGCGGGAGCGGAACACAAGCAGAGAGACCCAGCGTGGCCCTGAACCTGTTCGGCGTGACCGTGCACGAAGCGCATGACGTGGCTCCGCCGATCCCGGGGACCACGCTCGTCGTCGTGCGCGACCTGGCGGCCATCTGCGGGGAGAGCGAGTACACCACGCTCGAGCCGACCGTGCCGCGCGTCGAGCACTACACGGACATCGTGAACGAGTACGGCACGCGCGGCCCCGTGCTTCCCGCCCCGATCGGCGTGGTCTTCAAGTCCGCGGACTCGGTGGAGCGCTGGCTCGAGCTGCACTACGTGACCCTCTCCGACGCGCTGAGCTTCGTGGAGAACCGGGTGGTGGGCCGCGTGCACATCTGGCGTCCGGGCGCGGCGGAGGACCGCGAGTCGGGCTCCGACCTCGCCGCCGCCGCCGCCGAGAGCCTCCGCGTGGTCCGCCGCGCGGCCGTGACCACCGTGCCGCTGCGTGTGGAGAAGATCACCGGCATCGTCCTGAGCGCCGCCTTCCTCGTGGAGCAGGAGCTGTGGGACGAGTTCACGCGCGCAGTCGAGGACCAGGGGGCCAACACGCCCTCGCTCCGCTTCGAGGTCACGGGGCCCTGGCCGCCGTACGACTTCGTGCAGATGCAGCTGAAGGCATAGTGCCGCGGCGCCCCGAGTCCACGATCCGCTAGCATGTTCTGCCCCGAATGCGGCACCTGGAACCGCGCGCTCGCCGCGACCTGCAGCCGGTGCGCCGATCCGCTGCCGGACGTGAGCGGCGCGCCCTCCGAGCGGCCGGACGACGAGATCACCGCCCTGCGCCGCGCCACCGGCAGCCGCTACCGCATCATCGGCCGCCTCGGCGGCGGCGGCATGGCCACCGTGTTCCGCGCCGAGCAGATCCCGCTCGGCCGCGAGGTCGTGGTGAAGGTGCTGCATGCGCACCTCGCGCGCGACGCGGAGATGACCGAGCGGTTCCGGCGCGAGGCCGAGGCCGCCGCACGGCTCGTGCACCCGTACATCTGCCCCATCCTCGACTTCGGGCAGTCCGGCGAGACGGTCTACATCGTCATGCCGTACCTCGCGGGCGGGTCGCTCGCCGACCGGGTGCAGAAGGAGCGCGCCGTGAGCGCGCCGAGCGTGGCGTCGGCGGCGGGGCAGGTGGCCGTCGCGCTGGACCACGCGCACGTCCGCGGCGTCATCCACCGCGACATCAAGCCCGACAACATCCTCTTCGACGATGAGGCGAACGCGTACATCACCGACTTCGGGATCGCGACGGCGCGCTTTCACGCGCGGCTCACGGCGAGCGGGCGCGCCATGGGCACGCCGCACTACATGAGCCCCGAGCAGGCGATGGGCAAGCTCGTGGACGGGCGCAGCGACCTGTATGCGCTGGGCGTCGTGATGTACGAGGCCCTGGTGGGCTTTCCCCCGTTCGACGGCGCGGACGCCTTCTCCGTGGGCTACAAGCACGTGCACGAGAACCCCGTGCCGCTCACGGAGATCGACTCGCGTCTGCCCGCCGGGCTCGCGGCGGTGGTGATGCGCTGCCTGGAGAAGTCCGCGGACGACCGCTACTCGCGCGGCACGGCGCTCGCCGACGCGCTGCTCGGCTACCTCGCGCAGGGCGAGGATGCCGGCGCCCAGAACCGCGCCGCGCTCCTCGCGCGGCGCCACGCCCGAACCCCGTAAGCATGAAGCTCAGCCACGAGATCGTCACGCTCCGCACGAAGAACCCGTTCATCATCGCTCGCGGCGGGTCGAGCGAGTATCGCGTCGTGCGCATCACGCTCACGGCACACGACGGCGCCACGGGCTGGGGCGAGGCGGCGCCGAGCAAGTTCTACGGTGAGACGGCGGACACGGTGGTGGACGTGCTCCCCCTCCTCGCGTCGGTCGTCGAGAAGGCGGACGGCTGGTCGCTGGAGGCGCTGGAGCACGCGCTCGCGACGGCCATCCGGTTCAACGGCTCCGCGCGCGCCGGCGTCAGCGGCGCCCTGCACGACCTCATGGGCAAGCGGCTCGGCGTGCCCGTGCACCGGCTCTGGGGGCTCGATCCCGCCGCGTCGCCGCTGTCGAGCTTCACCATCGGCATCGCCCCCGACGAGGCGACGCTCCGCCAGCGCGTGGCCGACGCGGCGCAGTATCCCGTGCTCAAGATCAAGCTCGGCACGAGCTGGGACGAGCGCATCGTGCGTGTGGTGCGCGAGCTCGCGCCGGGCAAGGTGCTGCGCGTGGACGCCAACGCGGCGTGGACACCCAAGTCGACGCTCGCCATCGTCCCCTTCCTGAAGGAGATGGGCGTGGAGTTCGTGGAGCAGCCCCTGCCTCCGCACGACCTGGAGGGGCTGCGCTTCATCCGCGAGCGCTCGGCATTGCCCATCGTGGCCGACGAGAGCTGCCTGGTGGCGGCCGACATCCCGCGCCTTGCCGGCTGCGTGGACGGCATCAACATCAAGCTCGCGAAGTGCGGTGGCCTCCGCGAGGCGCTGCGGATGATCGCGACGGCGCGCGCGCACGACATGCTCGTCATGGCGGGCTGCATGATCGAGAGCTCGCTCGGCATCACCGCGGCGGCGCAGTTCGCCCCGCTGCTGGACTGCGCCGACTTCGATGGCGCCGCGCTGGTGGCGAACGATCCGTATACGGGCGCAACGATCGACGGTGGCGTGATCGCGCTGCCGACGGGAGCGGGGCTTGGCGTCGAGCTGCGCTGACTTCTCCTGTTCCTGCGTGGCGTACGCGAATTCGGCGAACTTCGTCAGCGAATCGCCGCGATCAGGCACTGGATGGGGGATGTGAACACGGCGGCATGAAGCTCCGCGGTGCCGGATCGCGTGAATTCGCTACCCATTCGTGAAATTCGCGTACGCGCACCGCCCGGGACGCCAGAGCGACCTCGGACGACTAGATTGCGAGCGTGCTCATCGACGTCGCCCTCCCGCTGCCGCTGTTCCGCACCTTCACCTACCAGGTCCCCGATGGGGTGACCGGCAGCGTGACCCCGGGCTCGCGGGTCGTCGTGCCGTTCCGCAACCGGAAGGAGATCGGGATCGTCGTGGGCCTGGCCGAGCCGCGCGAGGGGATGAAGGTGAAGGACATCGTCTCGGCGCCCGACGACGCGCCGGTGATGGACGAGCCCCTGCTCGCGCTCTCGCGCTGGATCGCCGACTACTACATCGTGCCGCTCGGCATCGCGGTGCGGAGCGCGCTGCCGGCCGCGCTCACCGGCGTGAACGTCCCGGTGCCGGCGCGCAAGACCCGGCGCACGGCGCGCATCATCATGGAGCTGCCGACGCTCATGCGCCGCGACCGCATCTTCGCGCGGTCGCCGCAGCAGCGGGCACTCTACGAGCTCATCGAGGCGCTGGGCGGGGTCAGCTCCATCGAGCATCTCGAGGAGCAGCTCAGGTTCTCCGCGTCGGTGCTCAAGGGGCTCGTCGCGCGCGGGCTCGTGGAGATCGGCTTCGAGACCGTGGAGCGCGACCCGTTCCTCACGCGCGCGCTGCGTGCGCCCGACGCGCACGAGCCCAGCACCGCGCAGGCGCACGCCATCGCGCGGCTCGCCATGGCGGAGCCGGGGCACGTGGCGCTGCTGCACGGCGTGACCGGCTCGGGAAAGACCCTCGTCTACCTGGAGCTGCTGCGCCGCGTCGTGATCGACGAGGGCAAGACGGCCATCGTGCTGGTTCCGGAGATCGCGCTCACGCCGCAGACGGTGGACCGCTTCCGCGCCGTGTTCGGCGACCGGATCGCCGTGCTGCACAGCGCCCTCTCCGACGGCGAGCGGTACGACGCCTGGCTCGCGCTCCGCCGCGGCGAGAAGCGCATCGCCGTGGGCGCGCGCTCCGCGATCTTCGCCCCGGTCCGGAACCTGGGCGCCATCGTGGTGGACGAGGAGCACGAGGGGAGCTACAAGCAGGGCGAGGCGCCGCGCTATCATGCGCGCGAGGTGGCCATCGTGCGCGCGCGTGCGGAGGGTGCCGTCGTCGTCCTTGGCAGTGCGACCCCCGCGCTGGAGACGTGGGCCAACGCGCAGTCGGGCAAGTACGAGCTCCTCACCCTGCCGGTGCGCGCCGGCGGCGCGCAGCTTCCGCTGGTGCAGGTGGTGGACCTGCGCGCGCCGCGCGGCAAGGCCCCGCCCAGCGACGTGCCCGATGCCGCCGCGGCCTTCGCGATGGCCGTGAGCCCGGGGCTCGAGGCGGCGCTCGAGGATCGCCTGCGAAAGCGCGAGCAGAGCATCCTGCTCCTCAACCGGCGCGGCTATGCGGCGTTCGTGCAGTGCGGGGGATGCGGGGACGTGGCCGTGTGCCCCAACTGCAGCATCAGCCTCACCTACCATCGGACCCCCGAGCGGCTCGTCTGCCACTACTGCCAGCACGCCGAGCCCCTCCACCTGACGTGCCCCCGGTGCAGCGGGACGCGGCTGCGGCAGCGCGGGCTCGGCACGCAGCAGGTGGAGCGGCTGCTCGCCGAGCGGTATCCCAGCGCGCGCATCGCGCGCATGGACGTGGACACCACGAGCGGGAAGTGGGCGCACACCGAGATCCTCGACCGCGTCGGTGCGGGCGAGGTGGACATCCTGCTCGGCACGCAGATGATCGCGAAGGGTCTCGACTTCCCCAACGTGACGCTCGTCGGGGTGATCGACGCCGACATCGGCATCAACCTCCCGGACTTCCGCGCCTCCGAGCGCTGCTTCCAGCTCCTCAGCCAGGTGGCCGGCCGCGCGGGCCGCGGCCCCAAGGGGGGCGAGGTCCTCATCCAGACCCGCTCGCCCTCGCACCACGCCGTGCGCTGTGCGGTGACGCACGACTACCACGCGTTCGTGGCCCAGGAGCTCGCGGGGCGGAAGTACCCGCCGTATCCGCCGATGCTGCGCATCGCGAACGTGGTGCTCAGCGGCACCGAGGAGGAGGCGACCGCGCGGCTGGCGACGCGCGCCGCCGCCTGGCTGCACAAGCTGCTCGCGGCGCGCCCCGCCCCCGGGGTCACGATCATCGGCCCGGCCCCCTGTCCGGTAGAGCGCGTGAAGAACCGCTGGCGGTGGCACGTGCTCATCAAGGCCGAACGCCCGCAGGAGCTCGGCCGCGTGGGCCGCTACCTGGTGGAGCGCTTCGAGGTCCCCAAGCAGCATGGGCTGCGGATGACGCTGGACCGGGATCCGGTGGCACTCCTTTGATGGGGCAGGCGGGTCGAGATTGGGGATCAGGGATCAGGGATCAGGGGCAGGGACGCCCGCTGCGCCGGCATGCGCAGTTCCGTTCCGCCTTTCCTAATCCCTGATCCGGTGCCAGTTGTCCCGTCGCGCCGGGCCGGTGATCTTTCGCGAGTGACTTCCTTCAAGCACCCCGACTTTTCTCTCCCCGGCTTCGCCAGCGCTCCCGACGCGCGCTTCGTCCCCGCTCCGGCCGACGGCGTGCTCCCGGAGGGCTTCTTCTCCACCACCAATCTGCCCACCTACGTCCGGGTCGCCGGGGCGTGGGTCATGCCGCGCGAGCCGCGCATGGACTCCGCGCTGGTGCTGGAAGACGACGGCAGCCTCTGGATCCGCGAGCCCCGCCGCGTGAAGCGCGGCGACCGCATCGGCATGGGCATGGCGGAGGACGGCAGCGAGGGGATCTACGTGCACGCCGCGGCGTTCTTCAGCGGCGACGACGGCGAGTTCAAGTTCATGGCGAGCGAAGTCTCGCGCGAGAAGCCGATCGACTACGCGCTCATGGCGCGCATCCTGATCGACGAGCGCGATCGCGGGGGCTACCCGGTCTGGGTCGCCGGCCCGGCGCTCGTGCACTCCCGCGCGCGCAACGACTTCGTGTGGTTCATCGAGCATGGCTTCGTGGGCGCGCTCCTCGCCGGCAACGCCGTGGCGGTGCACGACATCGAGGCCTCGATCTTCGGCACGACGCTCGGCATGACGGGGCAGGGGGAGATCACCACGGCGGGACACGGCCTCCACATGCGCGCCATCAACCGGGTGCGCGCCGCCGGGTCCATCGCCGCGGCGGTGCAGAACGGCACGATCACCAGCGGCATCATGCACGCCTGCGTGACGCACGGCGTCCCCTTCGTGCTCACCGGCTCGATTCGCGACGATGGCCCCCTGCCCGAGGTGATCACCGACGCGCTCGAGGGACAGGACGCGATGCGCCGCCACGCGGTCAAGGCGACGATGGCCATCCTCATTGCGACCGCCCTTCACGCGATCGCGACCGGCAACATGCTGCCGGCGTTCGTCACGGAGCCGGACGGCTCGCTCCGCGAGCTCTCCACCATCTGCGTGGATTCGCTGGAGTTCGTCGTCACCAAGCTCAAGGACCGGGGCACGCATCAGGCCTTCGGCGTGGTCACCAACGCCCAGGACTTCATGCACATCCTCCGGCTCTACGTGGAGCGCGAGATGGATCAGCGCATGCTCGCGGGCGTCAGGGCGGCCGCGGGGCCCTCGGCATGACCGACGACACCACGCGCACGCGCTTCCTCGGCGCCATCGCGGCGCAACTGCCCGTGCATCGCGTGATCGAGCTGCACCTGTTCGGCGCCATCCGGCAGGGCGGCATGGAGAGTGGCGTCGCCGTGATCGCCGTGGACCCCAACGAGCCGGTGCCGGCCGACGCATCCACCACCCCGGTGGCCGAGGCGCCCGCTGCGGCGGCGGACACCGATGCCGCAGCGGCCGACATGCCGGAGTCGGTGGAGTCGGTGGAGGCCGTGCTCGATGAGCCCGTGATCCAGGCCGACGGGCAGGTGGCCAGCGACGCCGCCGAGCCGGCGGAGGGCGACGCGGCCGACGCGGGGGATCACGCCGGCTACGACGCGCCGGTGGACGACGCGCCCGTCGGCGACGTGCCCGCGCCGCGCGTGCCGGCGCCGCGCTACACCGTCTACACGGCGCGCTACCGCCACACCCTCAAGGGCCCCGATCGCGGGAAGTGGGAGGCGTCCGTGACCGAGGAGGCCGACGCGCCGCTGCTCACCGTGGACGCCGTGGTGCGCGGCGTGTCGCGCCGGTCCGGCGAGGCCGACGAGACGGTGCGCCTCTCGGGCGACGAGTTCCGCGCGGCCCTCCCGGATCCGCTGCCGGCGCCGACTCGCCCGCCGCTCGCCGGCCGGCGCGGCTAGCCACCATGACCGAGCCGGCAACGCTGGGGCTCGCGCTCGCTTTCGGGGCGGGGCTGCTGAGCTTCATCTCGCCCTGCGTGCTGCCGCTCATCCCGAGCTACCTCACCTTCGTGACCGGCGTGGGGTTCGAGGATCTCGGCAACCAGCGCCGCGCGTCGCTCGTGCACGGGCTTCTCTTCGTGCTCGGCTTCACGCTCATCTTCGTCACGCTCGGTGCGTCGGCCACGGTGCTGGGGCGTCTGCTCCTCGCGTACCGCGTCTGGATCACCCGCCTGGGCGGCGCGCTCATCGTCCTGTTCGGGCTCTACCTGCTCGGCGTGGTCCGCGTCTCCGCCTTCGACCGCGAGCGCCGGGTGCACCTCGCCAGCAAGCCGGTCGGCTATCTCGGCAGCGTCTTCGTGGGCATCGCGTTCGGCGCCGGCTGGACGCCGTGCCTGGGCCCGATCCTCGGCGCGATCCTCACGTACACGGCGGCGGAGGCCGACCTCTCGCGGGGGCTGCCCCTGCTGCTCGCCTACTCGCTCGGCCTCGCGATCCCGTTCCTCCTGGCGGCGGTCGCCGTGGAGCGCTTCCTCGCGACGGTCACGCGCATCCGTCCGCACCTCGCGCGCGTCTCCCAGGTGAGCGGCGCGCTCCTCGTGCTGGTCGGCATCCTCATGATGCTCGACATGTTCACGATCCTCGGCACCTGGCTCCAGGCC
>JAQBPZ010000152.1 GCA_028287225.1 Gemmatimonadota bacterium | reverse complement strand
ACGCCGTGCCGCGCGACGCGGCGGGCCACTCGCTCTCGTCGGTGCGCGACTTCGCCGCCGGCGGGACATTCGTCCTGCGCCTGCGGGACGGCGAGGTGGACGCCACCACCACGGCCGTGCGGCCCGGCGCACTCCAGGAGGACGCATGACCATCGAGGAGCGGCTCACGCGGCTGGAAGAGATCGTGGAAGCGCTCGAGGCGGAGCCGCTGGACCTGGCCGAAGCCCTCGCGCTGTTCGAGGAGGGCGTGCAGTGCCTCCGCGAAGCAGGAGGCACGCTCACCGAGGCGGAGGCGCGCGTGAAGCGGCTCACCGAGCTCGCCGACGGCGCGTTCGAGGTGGAGGCGCTGGACGATGACTGACCTGGCCACCCTCGTGGCGGCCGACCGCGAGGCGATCGGCGCGTCGCTGCACGGGTTCTGCCAGCGCTACCTGGACGGCATCCCCTCGCCCGTGCACGACGCGATCTGCTACAGCCTGCTCGGCGAGGGCAAGCGGATGCGTGGCATCCTCTTCCTGAGCGCCTTCCAGGCAGCGGGCGGGCGCACGGACGCCGCGGGTGCCGCGGACCTCGCCGGCGCCATCGAGGTGGTGCACGCGTATTCGCTCGTGCACGACGACCTGCCGTGCATGGACGACGACGACGTGCGCCGCGGGCGCCCCACGGTGCACAAGGTGTACGGCGTGCCGGCCGCGACGGCCGCCGGGCTGGCGATGGTGCCCCTGGCGGCGCGCTGTGCCGCCGACGCGGCGCACGCGCTGGGACTCGGCGATCGCGCCGTCGGGGCCATCGTGTGCGACCTGATGCAGGCGTCCGGCGCCGGCGGGATGATCGGTGGGCAGCTCCTGGACCTCGAGGGCGAGGGGCTCAGCCTCGCGCTGTCCGACCTGGAGCGGATCCATCGCGCCAAGACCGGCGCGCTCATCACCGCCGCGGCCACGCTCGGCGGCCGCGCGGCGTCGGCCTCCGAGGCTCGGCTGGCGGCCCTCGCCCGCTACGGCGCCGCGGTGGGCCTGGCGTTCCAGATCGCGGACGACGTGCTCGATGTCACGGCCACCACCGACCAGCTCGGGAAGACCGCGGGGCGGGACCTCGAGCTGCGAAAGAGCACGTATCCCGCGCTGCTCGGCATCGAGGGAGCCAAATCCCGGGCGGCAACGTTGGTCGACGAAGGCTGCCGTGCGCTGGACGCCGTCGGACTGCTCACCCCCGCGCTTGCGGGGATCGCGCGGTTCTCGGTCGAGCGCACGTCGTAGCGCCTCCCTACATTTCGTATCGCCATGTCCCTACTCGACCGCCTCGACGCCTCCCCCTCCAGCCTTCGCGCCTTCACGCGCGACGAGCTGCGCGCCCTGTCCGACGAGCTGCGTGCCCGCCTCGTGGACGTCTGCTCCCGCACCGGCGGCCACATCGGCGCCGGCCTTGGCGTGGTGGAGCTGACCGTCGCGCTGCACCACGTGTTCAGGACGCCGCGCGATCAGATCGTCTGGGACGTGGGCCACCAGGGCTACCCGCACAAGGTCGTGACCGGCCGGAACGCGCGGATGGAGACCCTGCGGCAGGAGAACGGGATCTCCGGCTTCCTGAAGCGGACGGAGAGCGAGTACGACACCTTCGGCGCGGGCCATGCGGCCACGGCCATCTCCGCGGCGCTGGGCATGGCGGCGGCGCGCGACATCAACGGCGAGCAGGATCTCAAGGTCGTCGCCGTGCTGGGCGACGGCGCGCTGACGTCGGGCCTCTCCTACGAGGGGCTCAACAACGCCGGACATTCGGGCACCGACTTCATCGTGGTGCTCAACGACAACGAGATGTCCATCGCGCCCAACGTCGGCGCGATGCACAAGTACCTGACCTCCATCCAGCGCAACCCGCTGTACAATCGCGTGCGCGCGAAGGTCGGCGAGATCGTGGATTCGGCACCGGGTCCGGTGGGCGCCATCGTCCGCCGGTGGGAGGAGAGCCTGAAGCACTTCCTCACGCCGGGCGTGCTGTTCGAGGAGCTGGGCTTCCGCTACTTCGGCCCCATCGACGGGCACGACCTGGACGCCCTTGTAGAGACGTTCACGGCGGTGCGCGCGATGTCCGGCCCGCGCCTGGTGCACGTCATCACGCAGAAGGGCAAGGGATTCCCCGCCGGCGAGCATGCGGCGGGAGAGAAGTGGCATGCGCTGCCGCCGGGCCACGACCCGGCGACCGGCAGGCAGCGGAAGCCGGCCGCCGCCGCGAACGCGAGCTATACCGCAGCCTTCGGCGCGGGCCTCACGCAGCTCGGCACCGAGAATCCCAAGGTGGTCACCATCACCGCGGCGATGCCGAGCGGCACGGGCGTCGGTGCGTTCGCGAAGGCGCACCCCACGCGGTTCTTCGACGTCGGCATCGCCGAGGGGCACGCGGTGACCTTCGCGGCGGGGATGGCGACGCGCGGGCTGCGCCCCGTCTGCGCCATCTACTCCACCTTCCTGCAGCGCGGCTACGACAACATCATCCACGACTGCGCGCTGCAGGCGCTGCCGGTGGTGTTCGCGATGGACCGCGCCGGCCTGGTCGGCGAGGACGGCGAGACGCACATGGGGCTGTACGACATCGCGTACCTGCTCGCGGTGCCGAACATGACCGTCACGGCGCCGAAGGACGGCACCGAGATGCTCGCGCTGCTGCGCTCGGGCGTGGTGCACGAGGGCGGCCCCTTCTCGCTGCGCTATCCGCGCGACGTGGTGCCGGCGCCGGTCGCCGACATCGCGTCCATCGCGCCGGTGCCGCACGCCACGTGGGAAGTGCTTCGCCGCGGCTCGCAGCTCGCCATCCTCGCGGTGGGCACGATGGTGGAGTACGGGCTCGCGGCGGCCGAGTCGCTGGCGGCCGACGGGCTCGACGTGACCGTCGTCAACTGCCGCTACCTCAAGCCGCACGACGAGCTCACGCTGGCGGCGGTGGTCGCCGAGCATCGGCAGATCCTCACGGTGGAGGAGGGCACGGT
>JAQBPZ010000133.1 GCA_028287225.1 Gemmatimonadota bacterium | reverse complement strand
GACACTCGGCCCCGGGGGCGCCCCGGACTCTGCGCGCGGAGCGCGCATTCAGCAATGCTAGTGTCGGCGGCAGCGCACCTTATACCACGGCCGGTCGGGATACCACAGCCGGTCAGGGCTCGAGCGTCTCGCCAAGGACTTGCAGCACGCATGGATCGTGGCCGGTGCGACCAGGCCGAGCCGCTTCCGGAAGCCGTCATGATCCGCCGTACGGAGTCGATCGAGTACCACGTGTCCGTGCTTGGCCGTGAACCGACAGGGAATGCGAAACGGATACGGTGCCCACCCGACCAGTGCCGCGAAGGCGCGTATTCTCACCATCGGTGAGCCGCCGACGGATCGTCCGTCGCGGCCACCCCTTGCATGCCGCGAACGTCTGCGTTAAATACTGAACCATATGGTTCAGCGTGGGACGACCCGACTCGATGCTTCGTTCGCCGCACTCTCGGACGCCACGCGGCGTGGCGTCGTGGAGCAGCTCGGACGGTCCGATGCTTCGATCACGGACCTTGCCGAGCGGTTCCAGATGACGCTGACGGGCATGAGGAAGCACGTCGGCGTCCTGGAGCGGGCGGGGCTCGTCAGCACGAAGAAGGTCGGGCGCGTGCGGACGTGCCAGCTGGGTCCGCGCCGATTGGAGGAGGAGACGGCGTGGCTCGAAAGGTACCGCCGGCGCTGGGACGAACGCTTCGACGAGTTGGACCGGGTAGTCGACGAACTGACACGAAAGGAGAAGAGCGATGAACGCAGGAATCGAAAGTAAGTCCGGCCCCGTGAAGAACCGCACCACGGTGGAACGGACGTCGGACCGCGAGGTGGTCGTCACGCGGACCATCAACGGCCCGGCGCGCATCGTGTTCGAGGCATTTGCCAGGGCCGAGCTGCTCCAGCGCTGGTGGGTGCCCAAGTCGATGGGGATGACCCTGCTGTCCTGCGAGGTGGATGCTCGTGTCGGGGGCAAGTACCGATTGGTATTCGACCACGGCGGCCTCGAGCCGGCGGCGTTCTTCGGCACGTACGTCGAAGTGGAGCCGTACTCGCGCCTCGCGTGGACCAATGACGAGGGTGGCGAGGGCGGGTCTGTCACCACGGTGACCTTCAAGGAGCAGGGCGGCAAGACGCTGGTGGTCCTGCGCGAGAGCTATCCCTCGAAGGAAGCGCTCGACGCTGCCGGCACCGGAGCAGCCGAGGCAATGTTCGAGACGTTCGATCAGCTGGATGAGCTGCTCGTCGCCCTGGGTGAGAGCCCGGGACAGTAGCAGAGACGCGGATCTCGCGGTCGGACGCCCGATAGTCCCGGCTCACGCTGGCCGTGGCTATCGGGTGGAGTCGCGAACGTGCGATCGACGGGCTCCACGCTTTCGGCGCAGCGTTGCGCGCCGGTCGCATCCTCCGGATCGCGACTCACCATGACGGCGATACGATACGATGCGCGGTCACGTGTCGCCTCGCGGACGGGAATAGGCGACCCGACCGCGCCCCTCGAAGCCTGTGGGCGGACGCAGCGTCGCCGAGGGGTCTGGGAGCCAGCTCTCGACCGTGGATCCCGTGCCCCCGAGTGTCATGGCCGGTCCACCCGCTGCGAACCACAGGCCGCGCACAGGAGCGCGAGAGGGGCGAGCGCTCGGAGCAGGCGCGTGCAGTGGCGAGCCTTTCACTGCTGCGTGAGATGCTTGCTACCTGACCCCCAGCTCACCTGCGGGCGAGTTCATCAATCGCGAGCGCAGCGGGCATCCATAAATCGCCCGTCTGCGGCAGCGTACGTCAGGCGACGCCCTTCCGCGATGGCCGCCACGTCATTGCGGGTCGCCGACCGCTGACGGCGCAATCGCGCAAGTACAGATTGATGAGTGTCTGGTATGGCACATCCAGCTCGCCGGCCAACGCCTGAAAGTAGGCGATCGTAGCTTCGTCGAGCCGAATGGTGACCGAGCGCTTCAGGCGCTTGGCGTAGGGATTGGGCTTCGCCTTGCTGAAATCGTATTCCGCTTTCATCGCTTCCACCGCGCGTCATACTGGGCGCGCTCAGATCGGGTCGCCTTGCGAGCGGAGATCAGCCGGATCACTGCGCCCCGCTCCCGAAGACAGTGAACTACCACAACCACTCGGCGTGCGGCGCTCATGCCGAGAAGGAGAAAGCGATCCTCATCGTCCGAATGCTCAGGATCGGGCATCACCGCGGCGTGTTCATCGAGGAACGCCGTCTCCGCCTCAGCGAAGGCAATGCCATGCCGGCGCAGGTTCGCCGCCGCCTTGCGTGCATCCCACTCGAAGCGGAGGGGGTCCATGGATGAAATGTACGTACGCCGTACATACAACTCAAGACTGTGCTCCGCCTATCGCCAGAGCTGAGCTGCGAGACCGAGCGGCGCGGCCATGATGCACGCCGCGAGGCTCTCCGGGAAGACGTGGCGCCGAGTCGCGGGCACCGGTCGTCTGCAGCGACTCGTCAGGCCGCACCCGGCGTGCTCGCTCGACGCGCGCGTGCCCAGCGCCGGAGCGCGTACAGCGCGGCCACGGTGGCCAGCAGGCCGCCGATGCCGAACGGGACGCGGCAGGCCGCTCCGGCCACCGCGACACTGGGCCCGCTGCCGAGGCGCACGCCGCATTGGCGCGCCCCGCCGCCGACTGCGACCCACAGGCCGAACACCGCCATCGCCGCGAGCACGAGCGCGGCGCTGCCGTCGCCTGTGCCCGCGCCGCCCCGGTAGAGCTGTCCCACTCGCCATGCCGCCACGCCCGTCGCGCCGGCGAGGACGAGGGCGACGGCGGAGGGCACCCGGAGCCCCGGCGCGTGAGTCACGGCGGCCCATACGAGGAGCGCGCTCGTCGCTACACAGCCGGCGGCCGCGATCACATAGACGGGGCCACCCGCATTCGAATCTGACACCGACGATCTCCAGTTGGGTGTGGCCTGACGCCCCGGCTCAGCTGCGGGCGCCAAGCTGGCCGGGAGTACATAGCCGAGGCAAGTCGCGGCCGATCGGCGACTACCAGCATGCGCGTACATGCGCTCGTCGGCTGCAGCGGCTCGTGAGGGGGCAGCCGCTGATGGCCTAGCCCCGGCGGGCCCGCGCCGAAGCGACCGCCGCGGCTCGTTTGCAACCAATTGCCTCCGAGGTCACAGTCGCTCGTCCGGCGGAGCGTAGACACCGTTCTGTCGGGGGCGCCTGACCGGTGAAGCTCGAGATCGGTGGGCCCACTGACAACCCGCCTCCATACCGTACCTGGTTTCGCCACGCGGGCTCGCTCGGACGGCGATGCCACGCGCAACCGGAAACGAGGCCGGCCGCGGTGATCAATGCAGGAACACTTCTTCCAGCTTTGCGCATGGACTCGCAAGACAATCTGGCGGTCGGCGAGAAGGCGATTCTTTCTAGCTAACGCCTTAGCTCAGCTGCGGGCGAGTCCAATAATCGGCGCCGCAGGCGCCTTCCGCAAATCGCCCGTCTGCGGCAGCGACACGTTAGACATCGGCCCTGTTCGGTGCACTACTCAGACGGTTGAGAGGCTAGTCTCACCTCGTTTAACCAGCCCTGAAGCTCCTGACTGGTCTTGAGCACCTTCGCGCGCGATCGGAGGTCCGGATGCATGTCCTCCTGTCCCCATACCCCGTCGGGAGTTCCGTCGTCTGGTTCACGATCCAGGAGTGCCGACGATCGCGTGGGCGCCCACCCATAAGGAACGATGCTGGCCGGTCGACAAGCGCCCCGACGGCGCCGTACGTGGCGCGCTGGCGATGCCGATTCAGTAGGTCGATGATCTGATCCAATTGCTTGTCGGACATGTCATGACCTCGGAACGACTTCGTTTCGATGCAGCACCGGATGTGTAGCGCCCTGGCTCACCTGCGGGCGCATTCATGAACCGCGAGTGAAGCGAGCATCCTATGGATCGTCCGTCAGGTGACGCGTACGTTATGCCTGCCCGCTCATAGCTGCTCGAATTGAGCGAACGAGATGCGCTTTGGTCCTCGCTGATCCTCAAACTCCAATCCCGCGTCGGCGGACAGAAACAGATTGATCTTGTCGTCGCCGATAGTAGCAAAATCGTCAAGGTGGTCGGCAAAGAACTTCGCCGGCACCCTCAGATGTCGGAACTGGCGGGTCCCTGGTTCAGCCTCGCAGACTATGTCGATGAACTCACCTTCACGCACAGCTGCTGCCGGTACCTGAATCCACCACGCCTTCTCCTTGGTCCACGACTCCTCGGGCGCGTAGCGCCTCGAGGTGACGACGTGACCGCCACTGATCTTGCGGGCGGCGAGCCATCGGAGTGCGTCTGAGCGAATGGTCATGGCCGCAGAGGCAGTTTGAGGCGGCATAGCGCCGAGCTCAGCTGTGGGGCGCCGAACACGCGCGCCGGAGCCAAGGATACGATGATGCCGGGCAGGGCACAACCGGATGCGCGCAACCATCCGTCAGCTGCAGCGACACGTTAGACCGCGGGCTCGAGATATACGATGACGCGCGAGAGGTGCCCCAGCCGAACGCGCTGCCGACTCTCGAGCTCATACTCGACCTTCGCGACACGGGATGTTCTGCCGTCGAGGCAAACATCCTCCCCGACACGCGGTACGAGCGGAAGCGTCACGGCCCGCAGCGACTCCATCGTCCTCGCATCGGCCAGCGTGCAATCGTATAGAGGAAACAGAGACATCCTTCCCTTGTCACGAAGTGTGATCGCGGCCTAACGCCCCAGTTAACCTGCGGGCGAATCAAATAAAAGCGAGCGAAGCGAGCAATCAGTCGATCGCCCGTCGGGTTCAGCGCACGTTATACAGCAGCCACCCTGATCCGTATACCTCAGGGCCGCACCATGAGGGCCGTGCCCCGCAACTGATCGTACGAGCCGCGAGTACCGCTTCCGATGAGCAGCACCGCGTCATAACCGAACACCCACTTCATCATGTCGGGACTCATCGCCTTGAGCCGACCGGCAACCCAGAGATCCCTCATCGGACGCAGATCGACGATAACTGTCTCTCGCGTCGATCCTGCTCGACTAAGCGGTTTGGAAGGCCGGATCGTCCGTAATCGACCAATAAGTCCCCGGTTCGTTCACAAGCCACGCTACCAGATGAAAGGACTCTCGAGAATTGGAAATCGCGACTTCATGAAGGAAGTTGCCAAGAGCGTCAACATAGTACGGGCTGAGCCACTTTCCCCCGTGGACGCTTCCAATCTTGACGAGCACGCGGGGAAGTGACTCGCCGCGGCGCTGGGCTTTGCGGTACTCATCCATGAAAAGATCCTTCATATACCGTTCGCGCTCTGAGTTGGCCTCATATCCCGAGAAGGCTCCCCGGTTCGCCGCGCCATTGTCACGATAGATCCGATTCGATATCACTAGCGCGTCGATCAGAAACGCCGCTTCGGTGTTCTTCTCGGGCCGAAATACTTTCTTGAGATGAATGAGCGCGGCCGAGTCTGGTGTGGTAATGAACCGTTTGATCTCGACGTTGAAGTCGAAGGGGCGTTGCATCTCGAGGACGCGCGCCTGATCAGCAAGGGCAGTGACTTCACGGCGCGCAGAGTTGTTTGGTGCGATCGCCGCGAGACGGTCCAGAATGTGAACGGCGCCCCATTCGTTATCGATTCCCCAGATCGCGTCTGTCTTCGATCTGGATTGCCGACCAATATCAGCAATGGCCTTGAGTTCCTCGTCGTCCCAGAATTGAAAGGCATGCGGATAGTGACGCGCCAGGTCAAATGTGCGGAGTTGCTGACCACGCATGCGCGGCGCGGATAACATGCGACCAATCGCCGGTCCAAGCTCAATCGCGTAATGGTCGAAGCCGCCGGATGTGTGAAGCTGGTTGAAGATGGCAGACGCGAATCCTGGAATCTGCGCGACGTAGTGAGACTCGCCGATCACGAAGAACTGAACATTCGGCGTCGCGTCTTGAAGAAAGCGCGCTCCGGGACCTACCAGACGGCCCCCTTTGATTTCTACCGGATACCGATGGGCGGAAAACACGCTGTCGAGGTACGCCGTATCCCGCGCTGTTGGCGCTGCCTTTTGCGCACGCGACGAATCCGTAACGACGGCAGCGAGCAGCACGGCTGTCATGAGCTGCCAGAAGCGGCCTCGCGATCCTGCCCGCCAATGTCGGCGCAACGAAGGCGACCGGTGGTGCCTCACTCGGGACATCGCTGCGGAACGGAGAAGCGAGCGGGAAGTTGACATGGCAGAGCTCCTGGCAGGATGGCGTAGCACGTCCTCATCTGACAGTCGGAGCACGGTCATGGTTGGATGGCGCAGCAAAAGGCCTAGAACTAGGACGCAATGACGTTGCTGTATAACGCCGATCATACCGCCACGATATTGTGCGTACGCGCAGAAAGGCCGCAATCCGTCGCAGCATAATTTCGGCTCGGCGCGCACCCCGTCCGTGTAAGGCCTTGTATCACCATGACTTTGGCCCGCTCGTCGCGCGTGCGCCCGTAGCATCAGTGCGTAGCTCCGCGGGCTAATCACGGATTCCCGTCACGGGAGCGCGAGATGCGCGCACGACCCCCGGGGCGCCGGCCCCTGCCCGCATCCATCTGCCAGTGATGCGGCCTGCATGGCGTGCAGACCTCCCCGTGACCGCCGACGGCCTCCGCCCTGGCCCGGAATGTGTCTGCATGACGGTCGATGCCTCTCGAGCCGCTCCTCCAGGTCACCCCCCACGGCCTCTACGTCCCGGCCGCCGACCTCTACCTCGACGCCCGCTGGGCGCCCGGGACGGTCTTCGTCTCGCACGCCCATTCCGACCATTGCTCGAAAGCCGACCGCATCGTCTGCACCCCCGAGACGGCGGCCCTCCACGCGGCGCGGCGCGGACGACGCGACACGCTCGTGCTGCCGCTCGGGGAAGTGGTCCGTTGCGGCAACGCCGACATCGTGCTCCACTCCGCCGGCCACTGCCTCGGCGCCGCCATGCTGGAGGTCCGCACCGCGGACGGAGTCCTCGTCTATACGGGCGACTACAAGCTGCGCCCCAACCCGTTCGCCCCGCTCGCGACGATCCTGCGCTGCGACGAACTGGTGATGGAATGCACCTTCGGCGAGCCACGCTACGTCTTCCCGCCCGACGAGCTGCTCATCGGTGAGCTGGTGTCGTTCGTCGAGCACGCCCTGGCCGACGACGCCACCCCGGTCGTGCTCGCCTACGCGCTCGGCAAGGGACAGGAGGCGCTCTACCACCTCACGAGCCATGGCTTCGACGTGATGCTCCACGGCGCGATCGCCAACATGTGCCGCGAGCACGTCGAGCTCGGCCACCCCTTCCCGGGGCCCGGACTCTGGACGCGGTATCGCCGAGGGGAGGTGGGCAGGCGCGTGCTCCTGACGACGCCGAGCACGCGGAAGACCGCGATGGTGCAGGGGCTGCCGAAGCGCCGGATCGTGCACCTGACCGGCTGGGCGCTGCACCCCGGCGCGCACAACATCTACAAGGGCTGCGACCTCGTGCTCCCGCTGTCCGACCACGCAGACTACGCGGAGCTGGTGCGCACCGCCCGCGAATCGGGCGCGCGGAAGGTGTACACGGTGCACGGTCCGGAGAGCTTCTCGGGACGCCTGCGTGCGCTCGGGATCGACGCCGAACACCTGGGCTCGCATCCGCAGGATCTCTGCGAGGACGAAGAAACTGCCGAGCTGGCTCCAGCACCCGCGCCCGCGCAGGGATCGCTCGACCTGTGATTACGCCTGCGTCGATAGCGACACCATCGCCCGATGACGCCGCCAGCTTCGCGCGATGGGTGGAGGCGGCCGACCGGATTCGCGCGACGACGAAGCGCCTCGAGAAGCTCGCGGTGCTCGTCGACTACCTGCCGACGCTCGACGACGAGTCGCTCGTCATCGCCTGCCACTTCCTGTCGGGCATCGTCTTCCCCCGCCATGACCAGCGCACCACCCGCGTCGGCGGGTCGATTCTCTGGGCAGCCCTGACCGAGCTCACCGGCCTGAACGACGAGGCGCTGGCGGAGGCCTATACCCGGCACGGCGACTCGGGCGACATGGTCGGCGACGTCCTGGCGGCGCAGCCCTCCGCGGGACAGTCACTCTCATGGATGGCGGCGCAGTTCGCGGCGCTGGCGTCGGCCACCGGCACCGCCCGGCGCCGCACGATCGTCCGCGACACGCTCGGCGCGCTCGGCGGCCCCGAAGCACGGTTCTTCGCCAAGCTGCTCGGCGGCGAGCTCAGGATTGGCTTGAAGGAGGCGCAGGTGGAAGAGGCGGTCGCCAAGGCATTCGGTCGCCCACTCGCGGCGGTGCGCCATGCGAACCTGCTTCGTGGCGACGTGGGCGAAGTGGCTTTACTGGCGCGTGACAATGTGCTTGATGATGCGAGGCTGGCGCTATTTCACCCGCTTGGATTCATGCTCGCCCAGCCGCTGACCACTGCGGAGGAGATCGTCGACGCGATGCCGTCGCCGTTCATCCTGGAGGACAAGTACGACGGCATTCGGGCGCAGGCGCACGTCGATGGTGAGGAGGTCCGGCTCTACTCACGCACCCTCGACGAGATCACGCACGGCTACCCCGACGTCGTCGTCGCCCTCCGCGGGCTGGGCACCGGCCTGGTCCTGGACGGCGAGCTGCTTGCGGTGGACCCGGCAAGCCCTCGGCAGGCCCGACCCTTCGCGGCACTCCAGCGCCGCCTCGGCCGCAAGTCGCCATCGCCGGAGATGCTGGCAGAGGTCCCGGCCGCTTTCATCGTATACGACATGCTGGCCTGGAATGCCGAGCTCGTCATCGGCGAGCCGTATCTCACCCGCCGCGCCAGGCTGGAATCGCTCCCGTGGCGCGCCGATGGCGCGTTCATGGCGCCAAGCAGCGTCGCGCTGACCGCTGAGGACGTGGAATCGGCGTTCGATTCCGCCCGCGCGGCCGGCAACGAGGGATTGATCGCGAAAGATCCGGGCTCATCATATACGCCCGGGCGTCGCGGGAAGGCCTGGATCAAGCTCAAGCGTGCGCTCGCGACGCTCGACGTCGTCGTCACCGGCGTGGAGCGCGGCCATGGTCGGCGAAACGGGGTGCTGTCCGATTACACCTTCGCCGTCCGCGCCTCCGACACCGACCCCACGCTGCTGAACGTGGGCAAGGCGTACAACGGCCTCACGGACGTGGAGATCGCCGAGCTCACCGAGCGGTTCAAGGCCATCACGGTGCAGCAGTTCGGTCGGTTTCACCAGGTGCGGCCCGAGGTGGTGCTCGAGGTCACCTTCGACATCGTGCAGAAGTCGGCGCGCCACAAGGCGGGCTACGCGCTGCGCTTTCCCCGCATCGTCCGTGTGCGCGACGACAAGCCGGCCACCGAGATCGACACGCTGGCGCGGGTTCGCGAGCTGGCTGGCGACGCGTGAACAGCGGAGGGCCGGCTCGGCCCGCACATGGACCGGCGCGGGGCCCGGCATCGCAGGCGGCGATGCGGCGCGCCATGCGGCTGCTGACTCCCGCCGTGCGCGGGTGGGTGCTCGACACCTTCGGCGCGCTCACCCCGCCGCAGTCGGCCGCGATTCCCGCGATCCATGCGGGCGAGCACGTCCTGATCTCCGCACCGACCGGCACCGGCAAGACGCTCGCGGCATTCCTCGCGGTGCTCTCCGAGCTCGTGGCGTCGCACGAGGCAGGCTCGCTCGGCACGGGCATCCAGGCGGTCTACATCTCTCCGCTCCGCGCGCTCGGCGCCGACGTGCAGCGGAACCTGGAGCGGCCGCTGGCGGAGATCGTGGCGCGGCTGGGCGAGGCGGGGCGGGCGGGTACCGTGCCGGTGACGATGGAGGACGGGGCGGGGACGGGGGCGGGCGACGCGACGACAGCGATGGTCGGCGCGGGGGGCCCCCCCGACAACAAGTTCGCCGGCGGCACCCCTCCCGCCCCACCGATTCGCCGCACCCGCAAGCGTGCGCGCCCCGCAGCCGCCGCCGAATCCGTGCCCGCCGTACCGATCCGCGTCGCCGCCCGCACCGGCGACTCCACCCCCGCCGAACGCCGCACGCTCATCGCGCGCCCGCCGCACGTCCTCGTCACCACCCCCGAGTCGCTCGCCATCCTCCTCTCCACCGGGTCCATGGCCGAGCACTTTCGCTCGGTGCGGTGGGTGATCGTCGACGAGGTGCACGCGATGGCCGGAGGCAAGCGCGGCGTGCACCTCGCGCTCTCGCTCGAGCGGCTCGCCGCCGCCGCCGATCGCGACCCCGTGCGCGTCGGCCTCTCCGCGACCGTCGCGCCGCTGGACGTCGTGGCGCGCTGGCTGTGCGGTACCGGGCGCACGCCGAGGGTCGTGGCCTGGCGCGCGCCGCGCGACGCGGTGTTCACGGTGCAGTCCGCGCTCGCCGGCGAGGTCGTCCCCAACCCGCAGCGCGTGCAGCGCGCCGTCACCAACGCCGTGGCCGCGCGCGTGACGGCCGACCGCACTACGCTCGTGTTCACCAACACCCGCGGCGCCACGGAACGGCTCGCGCATCGCCTGCGGGAACGCTTCGGTGAGGACGACGTCGCGGCGCACCACTCGTCGCTGGCGCGCGAGGAGCGGGTGCGCGTCGAGGAGCGGCTGCGGGAGGGGACGATGCGCGTCGTCGTCACCAGCACCTCGCTCGAGCTGGGCATCGACATCGGCACGGTCGACGAGGTGGTCCTCGTCAGCTCGCCGCGCGACGTGACGCGCGCGCTCCAGCGGATCGGCCGGTCCGGACACCGGATCGACAGGCACCCGCGCGGGCGCTTCATCGGCACGGGGGTCGACGACGTGCTGGAGTGCCTCGTGGTCAGCGAGCGATGCCGCGCCGGCCAGCTGGACCCGATCCGCGTGCCGGTGGCGCCGCTCGACGTGCTGGCGCAGCAGCTGGTCGGCATGGCGGCCGTCGCGCGCTGGTCCGAGGACGACGCCTTCGCGCTCGTGCGCCGCGCGTCGCCCTATGCCGACCTCCCGCGCGCGGACTTCGACGCCGTCCTCGACTACCTCTCCGACGCGAGCGAGGCGATGGCGGAGCGGCGCGTGTACGCCAAGATCGTTCGTGAGGACGGCTCGTTCGAGGGACGCGGCCGCTCCGTGGCCACGATCTTCTACCAGAACGTGGGCACCATCGCGGGCGGCGCGTCCATTCGCGTGAAGCCGCGCGGCTCCGCAACGCCCATCGGCACGGTGGAGGAAGACTTCCTGGAGCAGCTCAAGCCCGGCGACCGTTTTCTCCTCGGCGGCCGCACCTGGGCGTTCATGTACGCGCAGGGCATGACGGCTTTCGTCGCGCCCGCCCGCGGGCGGCCGAGCGTGCCGCGCTGGGCCTCGGAGATCCTGCCGGCCACGCCGGGCGTGGCGT
>JAQBPZ010000121.1 GCA_028287225.1 Gemmatimonadota bacterium | reverse complement strand
TCGGGTTGACCCCCAGCTCGTCCGCGACGGACAGCAGGACGTCGATCTCGCTCAGCTGCTCGATGACGATGAAGACCTGGTGCCCGAGCTTCTGCCCCATGAGGGCGAGGCGCATGAACTCCTCGTCCTTGTAGCCGTTGCAGACGATGAGGTGCTCCGTGCTCTCGGAGAGCCCGAGCACCGCCTGGAGCTCCGGCTTGGAGCCGCACTCCAGCCCGACGCCGTGCTTCGCGCCGAACTGGACGATCTCCTCCACGACGTGGCGCTGCTGGTTCACCTTGATCGGGTACACGGTGGTGTAGCCGCCGACGTACTCGAACTCCCGGATCGCGTTGGCGAACCGGTCGCTCAGGGCCTCGATGCGCGAGCGCAGGATGTCGGAGAAGCGGAGCAGCACCGGCAGCGCCACGCCCTGCTCTTCCAGGTCGCACGCCAGCTCGTGAAGGCTGAGCCGCCGCTCCGGGTGGTCGCGGTCGGGCTGCACCACGACGTGCCCGCGCTCGTCGATGTCGAAGAACCCGGCGCCCCACCCCTTGATGTTGTAGAGGTCGCGCGCCTTGTCGATGCTCCAGCCGTTGGGCGGGGCAGCGGGAGTCGTGGGAATCGTCTGAGTGGCCATCTTCAGAAGATAATCGGTCGAACCGCGTGAGCGGCTGGCGGTGGCCGGTGGGAGCGACAAGGGCGTTTGCCGTGAGTGGTCGAAGGGCAAGGACGTTTGCGGTTTGCGGTTGGCGGTGAGCGGTCAGGCCTCGGGACGCTTCTACCGCTCACTGCTCACCGCCAACCGCTAACGCAGTTCAGGCCCTTCAGCCCGTCACGGGTACAGCGTCTCCACCCGCCAGCCGTCGGCCTCGCGCAGGTAGACGGTGCGCTCGTGCAGCCGGCTCGGCATGTTGTGCCAGAACTCGATGCGGCTGGGCACGATGCGGAAGCCGGACCAGTGCGGCGGGCGCGGCACCGGCGCGTCCGCGAAGCGGGCCTCCATCTCGGCGAGACGCTCGTCGAGCGCGCCGGGCTCCATCGGCTGGCTCTGCAGCGACGCCCAGGCGCCGAGCTGGCTGCGACGCGCGCGCGATGCGAAGTAGGCGTCGGCTTCGTCGGACGTCACCGGACGCGCCGTGCCTTCCACGCGCACCTGGCGCTCCAGCGGCTGCCAGTGGAAGCACATCGCGACCTGTGGATGCGCGAGCAGCTCGATGCCCTTGCGGCTCTCGAAGTTGGTGTAGAACACGAATCCGCGTGAGTCCACCGCCTTCAGCAGCACGATCCGCACGGACGGCTGCCCGTCGGCGCTCACGGTCCCGAGGGCGAAGGCGGTCGGCTCGGGCAGCAGTGCCGTACCGATGCCCTTCGCCGCGGCGAGCAGCTCTCCGAAGCGGCTGAATGGCTCGCCGAGCGGCGCGCGGGGATTCACGAGGACACCGGCATGCGCATGCGCGCCGTCAGTGGGTCCAGCAGGGAGGGATACGGCGGGGCCATCGTCGGCGGGCACGTAGGCATGGAAGGAAGTTCGAGGGGATGTGTCCCGTTCACGGCCTGGACAGCCGTAACCAGCGGGAGCACGAGGAAAGGTAGCCGCTCACCCCGGCAGGGTGAAACCGCACCGCACGGTACATGGTACGTTTCGTCGTGCGACACGCTCTCGTCGTCATGGCCCGCGCCCCGCGACTCGGCGGCGTGAAGACCCGCCTCGCCGCCACCATGGGTGACGTCGCGGCGCTCGCCGCGTACCGCACGCTCACGGAGCAGACGCTCGCCACCGCGCTGGCATCGGGCATTCCCGTCACGGTGTGCGTCGCCCCCGGCGCTGCGGTGCCGGAGATGCAGGCCTGGCTCGGGACCGCGCCTTCCTACGAGGCGCAGGCGGAGGGCGACCTCGGCGCGCGGATGGCGAGCGCCATCCAGCGGCGCGTGGTGAACGGGAGTGATCGCGTGGTCGTGATCGGCACCGACTGCCCCGGGATCGCGGCGGACACGCTCCACTCCGCGCTCGCCACGCTCGACGACGCCGACGTGGTGTTCGGGCCGGCGGCCGACGGCGGCTACTACCTCGTGGCGATGCGCGTGCTGCACCGCGGCCTGTTCGACGACGTGCCCTGGAGCACCGACCGCACCCTGGCGGCATCGGTGCAGAAGGCGCGGGCGCTGGGGCTGCGCGTCGCCCTGCTCGACGTGCTGCGCGACGTGGACACCGAGGACGACTGGCGATGGCACCTCGCGACGGGAACGGCCGGCGCGCGCGAGTAGGTCATCGCCTGGCGTCGTAGCGCGGCGCGAGCTCGTCGGGCGACGCGCCGGCGGCAAGGCGCGCCAGCAGGAGGAGGTTCCGGCCGGATCGGCGCAGCACTCCGTCGCGCTCCCAGCGACGCGCGCACACGACGACCGCTTCGCGGCGCAGCACGATGCGCCGGCCCGCGCGCCGCAGCGCTCGCGCGAGCAGCACGTCTTCCATGAGCGGCACGTCGGCGTACCCGCCGGCGTCATCGTACGTCGCGCGGTCCAGCACCAGCCCCTGGTCACCATACGGCAGCGCGAACGCACGGGAGCGCAGGTTGGCCCCGAGCTCCACCAGCCGGTACGCCGCGCCGCGCGCATCGATGCGCAGGCGGAACGCCCATGCGCCGCGTGCGCCAGTCTCACCGATCTGCTCCAGCGCGCGGAGCGTTTCGGCCGGCAGCCGCACGTCGGCGTGCAGCACGCAGAGCATGGCGCCACGCGCCGCCGCGATCCCGGCGCGCAACTGCCGGCCGCGGC
>JAQBPZ010000044.1 GCA_028287225.1 Gemmatimonadota bacterium | reverse complement strand
GCCAGGGTGGCGGCCAGGGTGGCGGCCCGGGTGGGCGCGGCGGACCGGGCGGCGGTCCCGGCGGACCCGGAGGTCCGGGCGGGGCGAGCTGGGTGGTGCGCGGCGGCGCCGGCCTGTTCCGCGGCCGGATCTCCTCCAACCTCGTCGCCGGCGCCGTTGAGGCGACGGGGCTCGCGGGTGGCCAGACGCAGCTCACCTGCATCGGCGCGGGCGTGCCGGTTCCCGACTGGGACGCGTACCTCGCGGACCCGTCGTCCATCCCCACGCAGTGCGCCGACGGCTCCACCGGAGTCACCGGCTTCGGCCAGCGCCGCAACGTCGTGCTGTTCGACGAAGGCTTCGGCGCCCCCAAGGTGTGGCGCGGATCGCTCGGTGCGAGCCGCCGCTTCTTCGAGCGCTACAGCTTCAACGTGGACGCGTCGATGGCGTACGGGGTGAACCAGACCGGCTCGCGCGACATCAACCTCAACGCCGACCCGAAGTTCTTCCTCGATCGCGAGGGAGGGCGTCCGGTGTACTCGCCGGCGAGCGCCATCTTCCCGGCCACCGGGGCGACGTCCATCAACGCCTCGCGTCTGCATCCGGAGTTCGGCAGCGTGAGCGAGCTGATGTCGCAGCTGCACTCGCAGTCCACGCAGGTCACCACGACGGTCGGTGGGCTGACGCTCCAGGGCATCCGGCTGAGCGGCTCGTACACCTTCCTGCGGTCGCGTGACCAGCAGAACGGCTTCGGCGTGAACGGCGGCGGCTTCGGCGGCTCCAACACCGCTGGCAATCCGAACGTCGTGGAGTGGGGGACGTCGGACTTCGAGCGCCGCCACTCGGTGCTCGCCACCATGACCGTGCCCGCGCGCAACTGGCTCGACATCACCGCCATCGGCCGCATCACCGCGGGGCAGGCGTACACCCCGGTCGTGAGCGGCGACGTGAATGGCGACGGGTCGCGCAACGACCGCGCATTCATCTTCGATCCCGCCAACCCGAACATCCGGAACGACACCGCGCTGGTGAACGGGATGTCGCGCGTGCTCAGCGGCGCCTCCGGCCGCGCGCGCGACTGCCTCGTGTCGCAGATCGGGAGCGTCGCGGGCCGCAACAGCTGTTCCACCCCGTGGACGCCCGCGCTGGACATCCAGCTCAACTTCAAGCCCGCGGCGCTGGGGCTGGACCGCCGGCTCACCCTGTCGCTCCAGCTGCAGAACACGCTCGTCGGCATCGACCAGCTGCTGCACGGCTCGGACAACCTGAGCGGCTGGGGCCAGCCGGTGATCCCGGACCGCACGCTGCTGTTCGTCCGCGGCTTCGAGGCGACCGGCCCGTCGAGCGGCACGTACCGCTACCAGGTGAACGAGCACTTCGGCACGGCGAGCGGACGCACCAGCGCCTTCCGCGTGCCCTTCCAGGTCGGGCTCCAGGGCCGCCTCGCCGTGGGCAACGATCCGTCGCGGCAGCAGGTGCGGCAGCTCTTCGCCGGCCCGGACGGCAAGCAGCCGACGCGTGAGGAGTACATCACCCGCATGTCGCGGCTGGTGCCGAACCCGTTCACGCAGACCCTCGCGCTGGACGACTCGCTCAAGCTCGCGCTCACCCCGCAGCAGAAGGCGCGGCTCACGGTGCTCTCGGATTCGCTGAAGCCGAAGTCGGACAAGGTGGTCGGGGAGATCGCCGACATCCTGATCGGCGCGGGCAGGAACCCGGACCCGATGGTGATCTTCGCCCGGATGTCGGGCAAGACGAACGACGCGCGCAAGGTGGCGGAGCAGGCGATCGCCGACCTCAAGGCCACGCTGACTCCGGAGCAGCTGGCGAAGCTCCCGCCCTCGGTCACGACTCCGCCGGCCAATCGCGGCATCGGCGGCATGGGTGGCTTCGGCGGCGGCGGTGGCGGCGGCGGGGATCGTCGTACGCCCTGACGCCGGGCCGCCGTAGAGCTCGAACCACGGGGACGGCCGCTCGGGATGCATCCAGACGGGCCGGTTCGGAAGCCGCTCGGGATGCATCCAGACGTGCCGGTTTCGGAGCGGATGCAGCGAGTTGAAACGAGAACTGCCAAGTACTTCCGGCGAGTGGCGGACGCGCTGCACCGGAATGATTCGGCAGTTTTCGGCAAACTCGCTGCATTCGGTCCGAACCGCCCCGTCTGGATGCGTCCCGAGCGGCAGTCTCGCGTCCTCCGCGGTTCGAGCGTTGTCCAGTCGCAGCACGTGCGAAACTCGCGCACCACCGAACCGCTGGCACTCGCCCTGCTAGTACAGCAGGCATGACGCGAATTCGAGCGAAGGTACAACCGAGCAGGTCCGCCCAGCACACCGCCCGTGTGGTCTGGATCACCGCCGCCGTGGCTGCCGCGCTGACCGCCGGCGCCGCGCGGGCCCAGGGGCAGCGCGGTGGGGCGAAGGAGCCGGAGTCGCTCCACGGCTCCAAGGCGAGCGTGGAGAAGATGTACGACTTCGCGCTGCAGCATCGCTACCCCTTCTATCTCACGCCGACGAACGTCGACGCGGCCATCGCCGCCGGCCGTCTCGTTCCCCTCACGGGCGACTCGACGTACGAGCTGACGCGCGGCGTCGGCTTCTCGTACGCGACGCGCGAGGCGAAGCAGTTCGTGACCGCCTTCGCCCCGCAGTACCTCTATGCGTGCGGCACGCCGCTCACCGTGACCAGCGCAGCGCGGCCCATGAGCCGCCAGCCGCACAACGCCAACCCGCACTCCGTGCACCCCACCGGCATCGCCGTCGACATCCGGCGTCCGCCACCGGGACCATGTCTCAACTGGGTGCGCGGCGCGCTCGCGCAGCTCGAGAGCAGGGGCATCGTGGAGGCGACCGAGGAGCATCACCCCGTGCACCTGCACGTCGCGGTGCTCGCCGCGCCGGGCTCCCGCGTCGTGCTGCCGAACCTGACGCAGGGAATGGTCGCGGCGGCGCGCGTCCCCGTCGCACCCGCAACCGTGGAGGCGAGCGCGACGGCGAACGTGTCGGCCGGCGAGGTGAGCATCGTGCCGAACCTCAACCGCACCTACGTCGTGCGCCAGGGCGACACGCTCTACGACATCGCGATGAAGATGGGCGTGAGCGTGCAGGCCCTGGCCGAGGCGAACGACCGGAAGGAGAAGATGGTGCTCAAGCCCGGCACCGTGCTCAAGGTGCCCGAGCGCGGGACGAAGTAGAGCCCGTACCCAGTCGGCCGCCGCTCAGCCGCAGCTGCGCAGGATCCGCTTCGGCGCCGGCGCGTTCGGGAAGAGCGCGCGGGCGCTCGTTGCATGCGCCCGTGCCTTCGTGCAGCTCCCACGGTTGAGGTAGCCCGTCGCGAGGCGCACGTGGATGCGGTAGTTCCCCGGATCCAGCTGCGACGCCCGCTCGAGCGACGTCGTGCGCGTCGTCGTGCTGAACAGCGCCATGGCCGAGAGCTGCGCCGCGCTCCGGAGCGCGGCGGTCACGGTCACCGCCACCACCGCGATCGTCGCGAGCGTCCGCCGGAGTGGGGGCATCTCGACCACGCGCCGGTCGCGCGAGGGAGGCGACAGCGCGCCGAGCAGCGCCCACGCCGCGAGCGCCGGCACGGGGAGCAGGAGCACCGCGTCGAAGCTGCCGACCACCAGCAGCACGCCGAGGGTGCCAAGCAGCGTCGTCGCGCGGAGGCGGTCCTCCACGTCGGCATCGGCACGCGTCCCGCGCAGCCCGTCGGCGACCAGCGCGAGCATCGCGAGGCCGAGCAGCACGAACGCCGCCAGCCCCCGCTCGCTCAGGAAGGTCATCCAGTCGCTGCTCGGCCACGGGTTCGACGTCATCCCCTCGCTCGAGAGCGACGGGTCGTGATCGGCGGCGAAGTGCGGATACTCCACCGGCCAGTTGCCGGGCCCCACGCCGAACAGCGGATGCCGCAGGGACATCTTCAGCGTGTTGCGGTACTGCACGAGCCGGCCCGCGCCGCTCCCTTCCTTGTAGTTCACGACGCTCTTCGCCGTGTCCATGTACGGCGAGTCGCTGCGCCAGTCGAGGGTGTTGGGGAGCACCAGCGAGAGGCCGCCGCCGAGCGCCGCCGCCACGGGCAGAAGCAGGAGGCGGCGGAGGCGGAGGACGCCGCGCCCCTTCCGCAGCGCGAGGAAGGCCAGCGGCGCCATCACGAGCACCGCGACGATGAGCGCGAGCCACGCCGCGCGGCTCCGCGACATCACCAGTGCCGCGCCGATGAGCGCCACGCCCCCCGACCACGCGAGGAACTTCCCGCGCGTGTGCGCGCGGAGGGCGGTGAACGAGAGCGCCGGCAGCGCGATGACGCACAGGTGCGCCATGAAGTTCCGGTTGCCGAAGGTGCCGCCCGGCGCGCGGTTGAGGCTCACGTACTCGGTCTCCAGGCCGTACGCCTGCGCCAGCGCGGTGACCGCGCCGATGATGCCCGCCAGCGCCAGCGCGGCCACGAGCGGACGCTCCAGTCCTCGGCGCGCCAGGGTGCGGGCAGACCAGAAGCAGATCGCACCCGACACCGCGATCGCGACCGCGCGCCCCGCCAGCCACCAGTTGGTGGCGAACAGTGCCGACAGGAAGCCGAGGCCCAGGAACAGCGCGAGCAGCTCGTCCACGCGGGCGAGCCGGAGCTGCCGGGCCCGCACCAGGCAGAGTACGCCGGCCACGAGGGCCGTCAGGTGCAGGACGAGCTCCTTCGGGATGAAGAAGCGGTCGAGGTCGAACTGCTTGTACGGCGCCGCCACGAGCACCACGGCGATGGCGCCGACCTGGAGCGCCAGCGTCGCGGCCCGGTCGAGCGCAGCGGGGCGGATGTCCGTCGTTACGGCAGGGCGGGTGTCCATCGAGGCAATGTATCTCCAAGGATCGGTCCGCCGGAACACCCGTGCATGGCGGACTGCCGGAGCGGTGAGAGCACAGCGTCGGTGGAGAACCGAGCCTGGGCAAGGCCACGTGGTGTGCTCGTTGCGACCGCAATGCGACGGAGGGTAGTGACCTTGCTCACCCTTGTTCACCCTTGGCGCGATTCGTGATGCATGGATCGATCAGCACGAACGACATCCGCCAGGAGGATCGCATGCGCTCCAGAACCGCCAGTCTCGTCGTTGCCGTGTCGTCGCTCGCCCTGCTCGGTGGCTGTGCGCAGTTGCAGAACGTGCGCGTCTCCACCCTGCCGTCGGAGAACAGCTCGTCGCACCGGAGCATGCTCGCGCAGTTCACGCCGCTGCCGTGGGCGCACCACGAATCGTACGAGGGGGCGCTGCTGCGTGCCCCGGAAGACCGCGGTGGCGGAGGGCTCTGGTACAAGCCGCGGTAGGCGCCGGGGCGGCTGACCGTCCGTGACGTAGCGAGTGGGCGATTGCGGTTTCGGCTTCTGTTCGGTATGCTCACCGGTACCGGAGGAAGCCCATGGACCTGCAGCAGACCCTCTTCAGCGATGCGGCGCCGCGCGGCCCCGTGCTGCTCGGCGAGCAGCGCGACATCCGCTACTTCGCGAGCCCGGCGCGGTCAATCCTGAACGGACCGGCGACGACGGGGATGGGCTTCTGGTCCATCAACCCGTACGTCGGGTGCGCGTTCGGGTGTGCCTACTGCTACGCGCGGTACGCGCACCGATACACGGCCGAGCGCATCGCCGCGGCCGAGCAGCCGGCCGAGGGCTTCGCCGACGACCTGACGATGCCCTCGTGGCTCGCGTTCGAGCGACGCATCCTCGTGAAGCGCGAAGCGGGGGCGATCGTGCGGCGCGAGCTTCGGCGCCCCGCGCGCCATGCGGCGCTCCAGCGTGAAGGCATCGTCATCGGGACGGCGACGGATCCGTACCAGCCAGCCGAGCGGAGGTATCGCGTGACGCGCGGCGTCCTCGAGGTGCTGGCCGAGCAGCGTGGGCTGAGCGTCACCATCATCACCAAGAGCCCGCTCGTCACGCGCGACATCGACCTGCTCGTGGCCATCGGCGCACGATCGGAGCTGTCGGTGCACGTGTCGCTGATCACCGTGGACCGCGAGCTGGCGCGCCGGCTGGAGCCGCGCGCGCCGACCCCGGAGGCTCGGCTGCGCGCGATCGCTCGGCTGCGCGCGCACGACATCGAGGTGGGCGTGAACTGCATGCCCGTACTTCCGGGGATCACCGATGCCCCCGGGCAGATCGATGCGCTCGTGCGCCGGGTCGCGGAGTCGGGCGCGTCGTATCTCGGCGCCTGTGCGCTGCGGCTGCGATCGACCGCTCGGCAGCGCTACCTGCCATTCATCGAGGCGGAGTTCCCGGCGCTCGCGGCGAAGTATCGGTCGACGTATGCGCGGGGGCACCAGGTAGGGGAGCGCTACCGCGAAGGGCTGCGCGAGCGTTTCCGCGAGGTGTGTGCGCGGCACGGGGTGCAGTTCGACCGGTACCATCGGGTGGACGACGATGATGCGGAGGCACCACCGGTCGCCGCTTTCAGTGAGGACGTGCCGCAGCTCGACCTGCGCCTCTGATACAGTCTGGTTACGAGGCGCGGCCAGCCGGCTTCGAAGTGGCGTCAGGTGTCGGACCGAATCTGCCGAGTTGACCGAGAACAGCCGAGTCCATTGCCGAGCGTCTGATTCGGCAGTTCTCGGAGCATTCGGGAAACGCGTCCGAGACGTCGCGTCGATGGATCCCCGATCCTCACGCCGATGCGATCCGCGCCCGCTCGACGGCGCCCTCGATGCCGCGGGGGCGGTAGCCGAGCGCCTCGGCCACGTGCGGCGGGGCGATCTCGGCGTCGCCTTCCAGGTCGGCGATGGTGCGGGCCACGCGCAACACGCGGTGAAAGCCGCGGGCCGAGAGTGCGAGCCGTTCGCCGGCCGTCGTGAGCAGCGACCGTCCCGAGACGGTGAGGCCGCCATGCGCCTCGAGCCATCGGCCCGGCGCACGTGCGTTGCACGCGAGCGGGTCGCCAAAGCGGAGGCGCTGGCGCGCGCGGGCGTGCTCGACGCGCGCGCGGATGGCGGCCGATCCTTCGCCACGTGCGCGGTCGCCGAGCGCCGCGAGGGGGAGCGGGGGAACGGTGACGTGGATGTCGATGCGGTCGGCGAGCGGTCCCGAGAGTCGTGCGCGGTACTTCAGCACATCCGACGCGGCGCAGATGCACGCGCGCGTGGCATCGCCCGCATGGCCGCAGGGGCAGGGGTTCATCGCGGCGGCGAGGGCGAAGCGGGCCGGAAAGCGCAGCGACGCGGATGCGCGCGAGATCGTCACGGTGCCGTCCTCCATCGGCTGCCGAAGCGCCTCCAGCACTCCGCGTGGAAACTCCAGCATCTCGTCCAGGAACAGCACGCCGTGATGCGCGAGGCTCACCTCGCCGGGCCGTGGCGCCGACCCGCCGCCCACGAGGCCCGCGGTGGAGATGGAATGGTGCGGCGCGCGGAAGGGACGCTGCGTGACGGCGCCGATGCTCGGGTCGAGCATCCCCGCCACCGAGTGCACCGCCGTGACCTCGATGGACTCCGCGTCGGTGAGCGTCGGCAGGATCGTCGGCAGCCGGCGCGCGAGCATCGTCTTGCCCGAGCCCGGCGGCCCGATGAGCAGCGAGCCGTGCCCGCCCGCCGCGGCGATGGCCAGCGCGCGCTTCGCGGTCTCCTGACCCGCCACCTCCGCGATGTCGAGGGTGTCCGCGTCGGGAATGCGCCGCGGCAGGCGCTCCGCTTCGGGAAGCTGGCCGGCGCGCAGCCAGTCGATCAGCTCGAGGAGGGTGGACGGCGCGCAGAGCGACAGGCCGGACACCAGCGAGGCCTCCGCGACGTTCTGGGCCGGCAGCACCAGGGTCGTGTCGCCCGGCGCGGAGCCGGCGACGCGGCGCGCGATGGAGAGCGCGCCACGGATCGGGCGGATCGTGCCGTCGAGCCCCAGCTCGCCGGCCACGACGCACCGGGACACCGCCTCCTGTTCGAGCGCACCCATCCCCACCAGGACGCCCAGTGCGACCGGCAAATCGAACGCCGTTCCGTCTTTCCGTACGTCCGCCGGCGCGAGGTTCGTCGTGATGCGGCGGGGCGGCGGCGCGTACCCGGAGTTGATGAGGGCGGCGCTCACGCGCTCGCGGCTTTCCTTCACCGCGCTGGCCGGCAGCCCCACGGTGATCCAGGTGGGCAGGCCGAGCGCGACGTCGACCTCCACGGTCACGTCGTAGGCGTCGATTCCCAGCACGGCGGCGGATCGGATGGCGGCGAGCATGGAGGCCAAGATAGGACGCTCCGTGCGCCCGCCGTCATCATTCCAGCCCGCGCCGCATCGGCGTGGCGCCGAGCCGCCGTGACCCACCCCTGCGCGTCGGGGTACGGTTGGGCGAGCGGGACCACTCTCACCTGCATCGCACCGTGTCCATGACGCGACTTCACCATGCCATCGTCGCCGCGCTCGCCGTTTCGGCCTGCGCTACCGCGCCCGCCCCGAGCGTGCCTGCCGAACAGCAGTTCGAGGCGCGCGCCGGCGAGGCGGTGCGGGTGTCCGGATCGCCGACCCGCATCACCTTCGTGAGCATCGCCGACTCGCGGTGTCCGGTCGACGTGTATTGCATCACGGCGGGGGACGCCGTCGTGGCGGTGCAGTTCAGCGGCGACGCCGGCGCGCGCAGCGACACGCTGCGACTCGCCGCGGCCCCTCGCGCGGTGCGCTACGGGTCCCAGCGGCTCGAGCTGCTCGACGTCCGGCCGGTGCCGCGCTCCACGGACCGGAACCGCGTCCCGACCGCGGTGGTCCGGGTGACCGCGGTGCCCTGAGCGCCGCAGGGCGTGGATCGCTGCGCCACGAGCGGACCTGGCCGGTCACTCAGATGATGGGGGGACGCATCTGACGGATGCCATGGATTCGAACTGTCGGGCCACTCGGTCCAGCCAGGGTGCACCGATCTCGCCTCTCAAGCATCAAAAACTCATCGGAGTGTTTTGTGGGTGTGGCGCTGTACGGATCGAGGACGGGTCGGCTGGAGCGACCTCACAGTTCAGATCCGTACCATCCGTCAGATGCAGTCTCCCCCGTCGTCTGAGTGACCAGCCAGGTCCGCTCGTGGCGCACTGGACGAGACGGGTCGCGATGGCCCCTGCCGGTACGATTGTCGCGAAGGAGTGGCGCCGTCACTTTCCCGGAGACCCTGATGAGCGACGAGCGTGACCGGCCGAAGATCGACGAGGATGCCTCCACCCGCCCGGTCCTGAAGCCCGACGATCGGCTGCAGGTGGACGACGGCCCGCTGAAGCAGCACGGCGACGCGCTGCGCGACGCCTCCGGCAGCCGGCAGGGGCAGAGCCCCCCGAACGTCGGACCGCGCGAGAGCACCTGACGGAGCGCGGGCCGCACGTGCCGCACGTCGTCCTGCTCGGCGACTCCATCTTCGACAACGCCGCGTACGTGCGCGGCGGGCCGGACGTCATCGCGCAGCTCCGTCCGCTGCTCCCTGACCACTGGCGCGCCACGCTGGCCGCCGTCGACGGCGCGGTCATCGACGGCGTGGCGCGGCAGGTCGCGGCCGCGCCGCCCGACGCCACGCATCTCGTGCTCAGCGTGGGTGGCAACGACGCCCTCGGGCACGTCGGGCTCCTGGACCGTCGCGCATCGTCGAGCGCCGAGGTGCTCGGCTGGTTCGCCGACGCCGTGGAGGAATTCGAGCAGCGGTACCGGCGCATGCTCGGCGTCGTCGTGGCGCGTGGACTGCCCGTCGTCGCCTGCACCATCTACAACGGCAACCTGGGCGAGCCGGCGCAGCGCCTGGCGACCGTGGCGCTCGCGCTGTTCAACGACGCCATCGTCCGCGTGACGCGCGAGCACGACGTGCCGGTCATCGAGCTGCGGGACGTGTGCACCGTGGCCGGCGACTACGCCAACCCGATCGAGCCGTCGGTGCAGGGCGGCGCGAAGATCGCGCACGCCATCGCCGACGTGCTCGAGTGGCTCGACCCGGGGAGCTAGGCCGGCGCGGTCAGCCGTCGCGCCGGCGCGGGCCGCGCCGGCGGTCGCCTAGGCTGCGCCGCTCGCGCACGATCGGCTCCGGCTCCTTCGCGTCGAACAGCGACATGTCGAAGCCGCCCGTGCCGCGGCTGGAGCCGTCGCGGTTGCCGGTGTCCTCCGTGGGCATCTCGCCGAGCACGCGATCCACTTCCTGGAGCGTCGTCTCGCCCGCCGCCGCGCGCTCGAGCGCCACGTTGCGCATCGGCCACATCCCCTGCTCGGCGGCGACGCGCTGGAGCGCGCCCGCCGACGCGCCGCCCACGATCTGCTCGCTGAGGCTCGGCGTCATCAGGGCGACTTCCACTACCGGCAGCCGGCCGAGGTAGCCCGTGCCGGCGCAGCGGCGGCAGCCCACCGCGCGCACCGCCGGCGCCTGCCCGTAGTGCTCCATCAGGCGCTCCTCGTCCAGGAAGAGCGGGGCCGTGACCGGCTGCGTGCACTCGGAGCAGACGCGCCGCACGAGGCGCTGCGCCACCGCACCGCGCAGCGTCGCGGCGATCGTCGCGCGGTCCAGCCCCAGCTCGGCGAGCCGGGTGACCGTGCTCATGGCGTCGTTGGTGTGCAGGGTGGCGAGCACGAGGTGCCCCGTGAGCGCCGCCTGCGCCGCGATCTGCGCCGTCTCGCTGTCGCGGATCTCGCCCACCAGGATGACGTCCGGGTCCTGCCGCAGCACCGAGCGGAGCGCCGACGCGAAGGTGATCCCCTTCTTGACGTCCACCTGGATCTGCGTGATGCCGGCGAACTGGTACTCGACCGGATCCTCCACCGTCATCACGTTCACCTCGCCGGTGGCGATCTCGCGCACCGCGGCGTACAGCGTCGTCGTCTTGCCCGAGCCGGTGGGGCCGGTGACCACCGCCAGCCCCTCGCGGAAGGAGAGCAGTTGCCGGAAGCGCAGGAGCTCGGGGGGCGTGAGACGCATCTCGTCGAGCGAGCGCAGCGTGTCGGAGCGCAGGATGCGGATCACCGCCTTCTCCGCCTCCTGGGTGGGGACGGTGGAGATGCGCAGGTCGTACGACTTGTTCGCCACGTGGATGCGCGCGCGTCCGTCCTGCGGCCGCATCCGGTCGGCGATGTCGAGCTTCGCGAGCACCTTGATGCGGGACACGATGCGCGTGACCGCGGAGGGCGGCAGCTCCATGTACTGGCGCATCACGCCGTCGATGCGGAAGCGGACCATGCCGCCGCGCGCGGTGCCGGGCTCCACGTGGATGTCGCTGGCGCGCTGGTTCACGGCGTCGCTCAGCAGCAGGTTCGTGAGCTTCACGATCGGCGCCGCGTCCACGTCGCGCTGCGAGACCTCCTCGGGAGCGGTCTCCTCGACGAGCCGCACCGCGTCGGCGTCGGCGTCGGCGCCCACCTTGTTGAGGAGCACCTCCACCGCGCGCTCCACGGAGAAGGTGGAGTTGAGGGCGTCGGTAATGTCCACCGGCGCGGCGAGCTCGAAGATGATGCGCCGCCCGGTTGCGAAGCTGAGCGCCTGCTCGGCGTCGAAATCGGTGGGGTCGGACGTCGCGACGGTGATGGTGCGGTCGTCGGCGCGGATCGGGTAGACGTGGTGCCGGCGCGCCAGCTTCTCGGGGATCAGCGGCCGCGAGGGCGGGTCGACCTCGTCCAGGTCGGCGGCCTTGAGGTGCAGCACGCCGGCGAGCCGCACGGCCAGGTCGCGCGGCGCCAGGCCGGAGACGCGGCTCGCCATGTCCCAGCCGTCGGCGGCAGGCGCATTGAACGGCAGCGAGAGTGCCTCGATACCCGGAATATCCGCTCGGGTGGCGGCGCTCTGCAGCCAATGCATCGACGTAGCTCCTTCCAGCCAGGAAAGGGAATATGCCGCGCTCAGCCGCAGACCTCGTGCCGCTGGCCTCGCTTCGGTGTGACTGCCAGCGCCGACGCGCAACCGATAACTTCCGCGCATGGCGACGACGACTCAATCCACGTGAAGGCACACGCCTCGGACCGCGTCGAAAACGCCGAGTCCGCTATGGTTCGTGAGGCTGCGCTGGAGCAGTGGCTCCGGGCGCGAGCTCGTGTTGCCATAGGATACAGCGGCGGCGTCGACTCCGCATACCTCGCCGTGGTGGCGCGACGTACGCTGGGCTCCGATGCCATCCTCGCAATCATCGGGCGCAGCGCGTCGTACCCCGCCGAACAGTGGGAGACCGCGCGCCGGGTGGCGCACGACTTCGGCGTGCCGGTGGTGGAGATGGACACCGAGGAGCTGGCCGACCCGCGCTACGCGGCCAACCCGTCGAACCGCTGCTACTTCTGCAAGACCGAGCTCTGGGGGCGGCTCGTGCCGCTCGCGCGCTCGCGCGGCTTCGACACGGTGGCCGACGGCACGAACGCCGACGACCTGGGCGACTACCGCCCGGGGGCGAAGGCGGCGGCGGAGCACGCGGTCGCCAGTCCGCTCGCCGAGCTGGGGTTCACCAAGGCGGAGATCCGCGAGCGGTCGCGCGCGCTGGGGCTGCCCACCTGGCAGCAGCCGTCGTCGCCCTGCCTGTCGTCGCGCCTGCCGTACGGCACGGGAGTGACGGCCGAACGGCTCCAGCAGGTGGAGCGCGCCGAGGCGGCGCTGCGCCGGCTCGGGGTGACCGGTGACCTGCGGGTGCGGTACCACGACGACCTGGCGCGGATCGAGATCGGGCGCGACCAGCTCGACGCCTGGCTCGTCCCGGAGCGCACCGAGGCCCTTCGCACCGCGGTGACCGGCGCCGGGTTCGCCCGCGTGGCGCTCGACCTGCGCGGGTTTCGATCGGGCTCGTTGAACGTGCTGCACGGGATCGAGGGCGCATGAGCGCGATGTTCGCCAGCTCCGCCGATTCCGACGCCCGGAAAAAGGCGGATCGACTCGTCGCCGCGCTGGTCGGGATGAGCGTGCCGGGCCTCGTGGAGCCGAGGGGGACGCTGGCGGTGCTGCGCGTGTCGGCCGACGTGATGGCGCGGCTGGGGGAGCCCGGCGTGCGGCGGCAGGTGCTGGCGCTCGCGAAGGCGCACGGCTTCAGCCACGTCGCAGTGGAGCTGGGCTGACCCGCGTCGGCGGGCCGTCGTCGTCGGAACCTGGCCGCAGGAACGTGGCCGGCGATTCTCCTCCGCTGCGCCAGGGGGGCCCCCCCCGAAAACAACATGCCGACCGGCACTCGGCACCCTGTCACCCAATCCACGCAGGGCTCACCACTTCATGCGCCTCTTCCTCGCCATCGAGCTCGCGCCGGCGATCGTCGCCGCCATGGACGACGCCATCGCCCCGCTGCGTGCGCTGGAGCCCGGCCTCGCCTGGGTCGCGCCCGAGAAGCGCCACCTGACCCTCAAGTTCATCGGCGACGGCGACGACGCCCTCGTCGAGCGCCTCGTGCCGGCGCTCGACGCCGCGGTCGCCGCGCACCGCGCGTTCAGCATGCACCTCGCCGGATTCGGCGCCTTCCCGAACTTTCGCCGGGCACGCGTCGTATGGATGGGGGTAGAGGGGGAGGCGCGGCTCGAGCTCCTGCACCACGACCTCGAGCTGGGCTGCGCCCATGCCGGCGTGGAGGTGGAGGGGCGGGCGTTCCGCCCCCACGTCACCCTCGCGCGCGTCAGGTCACCACTGGCCGTGGTCCAGGCCCGCGCTCTCGCCCGCGCCGCGCGACGCATACCTTTCTCGGCAGCGCAGGACGTCACTGCGATCACCCTGTTCGACAGCGTGCTGGCGCCGTCCGGCGCGCGCTACCGCCGTGTGCACACGGCGACACTCGGAGGACGCTGACCGATGGGATGTATCGCTCGTCTCGGATGCCTGGTGGTGCTCGCGATCCTCGCCCTGGCCGGCTGGCTCACGCGCGACCGCTGGATGCACAATCTTCCCGGCAAGGCCCCCGCGGTCGCCACCGCCCCCGCGGAGCAGACGTGGCAGCCCCTCACCCCCGCCGCTGCCGAGCGTGGCCGCCGCGCGATCGCTGCGCTCGACAACCCGAAGGGCCCCGTGTTCGCCAACCTCAGCGCCGCCGAGATCACCGCGTACGTCTCGCAGGCCGCGGGCAGGATGCTCCCCGCGTCGGCCGACAGCGTGGAGGCCGCGGTCATCGGCGACCAGATCCTGCTGCGCGCCATCGTCCCCATGAAGGACATCGCCGGCTCCGGCGTGCTCGGTCCCCTCGGCGGACTGCTCAACGCGCGCGAGCGGATCACCCTGGGCGGCACCTTCCACGTGGTGCGGCCCGGGCTCAGCGAGTTCCAGGTCCGCACCGTGAAGCTGCGCGAGTTCAACGTGCCGGGCGGCGCCATCCCGCGCCTCGTGCAGCAGATCACCAAGGGGAAGCGGACCGAGGGCGTCGCGCAGGATGCGCTGCCGGTGCCGACGCCGCGCAACCTCGCCGACGTCCGCATCGCGAACGGGCGCGTCACGCTGTACAAGACGACGGGCGCCAGGCCGTGAGCCGGCGCATCCTGATCGTCGACGACGAGCAGGGAATCCGCGCCGCCCTCGGACAGCTGCTCGAGTTCGAGGGCTACGAGGTCCGGTCGGCCGCGAACGCGGTGGACGGCCTGAGCGAGTACGCGCGCTTCCATCCGCACCTCGTCTTCATGGACGTGAAGATGGCCGGCATCGACGGCCTCGAGGCGCTGCGGAAGCTGCGCGAGCAGGATCCGAATGCGGTGGTCGTCATGATCAGCGGGCACGCCACGATCCAGACCGCCGTGGAAGCCACGCAGCGCGGCGCGTACGACATCCTGGAGAAGCCGCTCGACACCGACCGGATCCTGGTGACCCTGCGGAACGCCCTCGCGCACCTGGACCTGCACGAGGAGAACGCGCGGCTGCGCGACACGGTGCGGTCCCGCTTCGAGATCGTCGGCGGCTCGTACGCCATCCGCGCCGTGACGGAGAAGATCGAGCTCGTGGCCAGGACGCCGGCGCGTGTCCTCATCACGGGCGAGAACGGCACCGGCAAGGAGCTCGTCGCGCAGGCCATCCACGCCAACTCGCCGCGCGCCAAGCGCGCGTTCGTCGAGGTGAACTGCGCCGCCATCCCGGGCGAGCTGATCGAGAGCGAGCTGTTCGGCCACATGAAGGGCTCGTTCACCGGCGCGGTGTCGGATCGTCCGGGCAAGTTCGAGCAGGCCGACGGGGGAACGATCTTCCTCGACGAGATCGGCGACATGAGCCTCGCCGCGCAGGCCAAGGTGCTGCGCGTGCTGCAGGACGGCGTCGTCACGCGCATCGGCGGCAGCAAGGCGACGCAGGTGGACGTGCGTGTCCTCGCGGCCACCAACAAGAACGTGGAGGCGGAGATCGCCGCGGGCCGCTTCCGCGAGGACCTCTACTATCGGCTCAACGTGGTGCCCATCCACGTGCCGCCCCTGCGCGAGCGCCGCGAGGACATCCCGCTGCTCATCGCGCACTTCATCGGCCAGCTTACCGGCGGCGCGGGGCTCACGCCGCGCGGCATCGGCGAGGACGCCATCGCGCGCCTCCAGGGCCTCGACTGGCCCGGCAACGTGCGCGAGCTGCGCAACACCATCGAGCGCCTGCTGATCCTCGCGAGCGGGCCGCGCATCACGGCCGACGACGTCGACCGGCTCGTCGGCCGCCGCAGCGAGTCGAGCGAGGGCGGGCTCGGCAGCCTGCTCGAGGTGCCGACGTTCGAGGAGTTCAAGCACGCGGCCGAGCGGGCGTACCTGCTCGCGAAGCTGCGCGCCTTCGACTGGAACGTCAGCGAGACCGCGCGCGCCCTCGACATGCCGCGCTCCAACCTGTACAAGAAGATCGAGCGCTATGCCCTGAGCCGCGAGGGCGGTTCGGCGATGCCCGCGACTATCTCGACGGCCGACGAGGAGGACGACGCATGACGGACTGGGACGCGGAGCTCAAGAAGATCGACCGCCAGCTGGAGTCGATCTCGGATTCGGCGCTGATTCCCTCGGCGCCGGCGCAGAAGGGCGCCGCGCCGGCCCCCGCGGCGCAGGCGCGCGTGGTGGCCGAGCGGGAGAGCACGCGCACCTGGCCGGCCCTGCTGCGGCTCGCCCTCGCGGCGGCGCTCGGCATCGCCATCCTCTTCTGGCCGTATCCGAAGACCTGCGGCGTGCAGCTCTACGGGTATCTCGCCGCCGTGGCGGCCGTCACCGCGGGCGGCCTGTGGAGCAGCGTGTGGACCTGGCGCCACCGCACGGCGCGCGCACACGTCCTCTCGCTGCTGCTCGTGATCTGGGGCCTCGTCCTCGGCGCCATCGAGGTGCTGCCGCACTCGGGCTACGCGAAGCCGGACGCCGCCCGTCCGGCGGGCTGGACCTGCTCGGCGCCCACGGTGCCCATGATCACGACGCCCGCCGGCGCGACGCCCACCGCTCCACGCCCCTAGACCGGCGGGGACGTCGCCCGTTGGGCGACCTTGGGCGCCACCCTACAGCATGCCGGGCGCCTCCGGTAGATTGGACGGATGACCAAGACCTTCCAGAACTTCATCGCCGGCCAGTGGACCGCCCCGTCCGAGGGCGCCTACTTCGAGAACCGCAACCCGGCCGACACGCGCGACCTCATCGGGCGCTTTCCGCTCTCCACCCGCGCCGACGTGGACCTCGCCGTGGAATCCGCGAAGCGCGGCTTCGAGCAGTGGCGCAAGGTGCCCGCCCCGGCCCGCGGCGACGTCCTGCGCCGCGTCGGCGACCTGCTGACGCAGCGGAAGGAGGAGATCGCCGACGTCATGTCGCGCGAGATGGGCAAGCCGCTCACCGAGACGCGCGGCGACGTGCAGGAAGGCATCGACACCGCCTACTACGCCGCCACCATGGGCCGCCAGCTCGGCGGCCGCACCGTGCCGAGCGAGATGGCCAACAAGTGGGCGATGAGCTTCCGTCGCCCCATCGGCGTGTGCGGCATCATCGCGCCCTTCAACTTCCCGCTGGCCATCCCCACCTGGAAGATGTTTCCCGCCCTGGTCTGCGGAAATTCCTGCGTCTTCAAGCCCAGCGAGGACGTGCCGCGCACCGGGCACCTGCTCGTGGAGATCATGCTCGACGCCGGGCTGCCGCCCGAGGTGATCCAGCTCGTCCACGGACTCGGCGCCGACGTGGGCGCGCCGCTCGTGGAGCATCCGGACGTGCCGGTCATCTCGTTCACCGGCTCCACCGCCACCGGCAGCATCGTCGGGGAGACCTGCGGCCGCATGCACAAGCGGCTCTCCCTGGAGATGGGCGGCAAGAACGCCCAGATCGTGCTGGACGACGCCGACCTGGACCTGGCGCTGGAGGGCGTGCTGTGGGGCGCCTTCGGCACCACCGGACAGCGCTGCACGGCGACGAGCCGCCTCATCCTCCAGAAGGGGATCCACGACCGGTTCCTCGGCCGCCTCGTGGACCGGGCGCGCAACATGAAGCTCGGCGACGGACGGAAGAAGGGCACGGACGTGGGCCCGCTGATCCACGAGGCCGCGCGCGAGAAGGTGGAGCGGTACATCGACATCGGCCAGGCCGACGGGGCGGACCTCCTCTGCGGCGGCCGCCGTCCCGACGGCAAGGACTGGGAGCACGGCTTCTTCTTCGAGCCGACGATCTTCGCCCGGGTGGAGCAGGGGATGCGCATCGAGCAGGAGGAGATCTTCGGCCCCGTGCTCAGCGTCATCCGCGTGGCCGACGCCGAGGAGGCGTTCCGCATCAACAACGGGGTGAAGTACGGGCTCTCGTCGTCGCTGTACACGCGCGACGTGAACCTCTCCTTCCGCGCCTTCGCGGAGCTCGACAACGGCATCACCTACGTGAACGCCCCGACGATCGGCGCGGAGGCGCACCTCCCCTTCGGCGGCGTCAAGCAGACCGGCAACGGGCACCGTGAGGGGGGCTGGGAGGTCTACGAGTTCTACTCCGAGACCAAGGTGGGCTACGCCGACTATTCCGGCGCCCTCCAGCGGGCCCAGATCGACAACTACCTCGGGACTCCTTCCTGACGGCGTGAGCGGTGAGCGGTGAGCGGTGAGCGGTGAGCGGTGAGCAAAAGAATGCCAGGATGAGCAAAGTCGCAGCATTACGTACCGATATCAACAGCCAGCTTGTTCAAAATCCGGCTGATTTCGGCGGCGCGGCTGATGATGATGAGGTGGCCACCAGT
>JAQBPZ010000041.1 GCA_028287225.1 Gemmatimonadota bacterium | reverse complement strand
GCCGCGGCGCGGAGCGGTCGCGCTCCGCGAGCAGCGCGGCGGCGATCGCGGCGAGACGCACCCCGTTCTCCGGCGGCGTCACGTTGAGCAGCGACTCGAGGCGCCGCTCCAGCCACTGGATCTCGATGGCGCCCGCGCGGAAGTCGGCGTCTTCCATCACGCGCAGGTGGAAGTCGCGCGAGGTGTCCACGCCTTCGATGGTGAGCTCGAGCAGCGCGCGATGCATGCGCTCGATCGCGGCCTCGCGGGTGGGCGCCCACACGATGAGCTTCGCGAGCATCGGGTCGTAGAAGAGCGAGATCTGGCTGCCCGTCTCGATGCCGCTGTCCCAGCGCACCCCCGGCCCGCCCGGCACGTGGAGGTACTGTACCCGCCCGGTGGAGGGAAGGAACCCGTTGGCCGGGTCCTCGCTCGTGATGCGGCATTCGATGGCCCAGCCCTTCGGCACGATCTCCGACTGCACGAAGGGCAGCTTCTCGCCGGCCGCGATCCGGATCTGCCACTGCACCAGGTCGATCCCCGTGACCAGCTCGGTCACCGGATGCTCCACCTGGATGCGCGTGTTCATCTCCAGGAAGTAGAAGTCGCCCGTCGCGTCCAGCAGGAACTCGCAGGTGCCGGCGTTCACGTAGCCCGCCGCCTTCGCCGCGGCCACCGCGGCGGCGCCCATCCGTGCGCGCAGCTCGGGGCTCACGGCGACGCTCGGCGCCTCCTCGATCATCTTCTGGTGCCGCCGCTGCACCGAGCATTCGCGCTCGCCGAGGTGCAGCATGGTGCCGTGCTGGTCGCCGAGGACCTGGATCTCCACGTGGCGCGGCCCCACGATGTACTTCTCCACGTACACCGCGTCGTCGCCGAAGGCGTTCTTCGCCTCGCGCTGGGCCGACGCGAGCGCGCCGGCGAGCTCGTCGCGCTTGTGCACCACGCGCATCCCCTTGCCACCGCCGCCGGCGGCCGCCTTGAGCAGCACGGGATAGCCCATGGCGTCGGCCACCGTGGCCGCCTCGTCGGCGTCACGCAGCGCGGTCGTGGTGCCGGGAACCACCGGCGTGCCCGCCCTGATCGCGAGCTCCCGTGCCGCCGTCTTGCTGCCCATCGCCGCGATCGCCTCCGCGGGTGGGCCGATCCACACCAGGCCCGCGTCGCGCACGGCGCGCGCGAACCACTCGCGCTCGGAGAGGAAGCCGTAGCCGGGATGCACCGCCTGCGCGCCGGTGCGCTTCGCGGCCGCGATGATCGCGTCGCCCTTGAGGTACGACTCGCTGGACGGCGCGGGACCGAGCAGCACGGCCTCGTCCGCCTCGCGAACGTGAGGCGCGTGGGCGTCCGCCTCGGAGTACACCGCGACGCTGCGCACCCCGAGCTCGCGACACGCGCGGATCACCCGGAGGGCGATCTCCCCGCGGTTCGCGACGAGGACCTTGGTGAACATGGTCACAGCGGGATGTTCCCGTGCTTCTTCGGCGGATTGCGGTCGCGCTTCGTGCGCAGCGTCTCCAGCGCGTCGATGAGCCGCGGGCGGGTGTCGCGCGGGTCGATGATGTCGTCGAGATAGCCGCGGCCGGCCGCCACGTACGGATGCGCGAACTTGTCGCGGTACTCGTTCATCCGGGCGTCGAGCGCCGCCGGCGGGTCGTCGCTCTCGGCGATCTCCTTCCGGAAGAGGATCTCGACGGCGCCCTTGGGCCCCATCACCGCGATCTCCGCGGTGGGCCACGCGAGGTTCAGGTCGCCGCGGATGTGCTTGGAGCTCATGACGTCGTACGCGCCGCCGTACGCCTTGCGCGTGATCACGGTGAGCTTGGGCACCGTCGCCTCGCAGTAGGCATACAGCAGCTTGGCGCCGTGACGGATGATCCCGTTGTGCTCCTGCGAGACCCCTGGCAGGAAGCCGGGGACGTCCTCGAGGGTGAGGATCGGGATGTTGAACGCGTCGCAGAAGCGGATGAAGCGCGCGGCCTTGATGGACGCATTGATGTCCAGCACCCCGGCGAGCACCGCGGGCTGGTTGGCGACGATGCCGACGCTGTACCCGCCGAGGTGCGCGTAGCCGCAGAGGATGTTCCCGGCGAACTCGGGCTGCACCTCGTAGAACACCCCGTCGTCGACCACGCGGCGGATCACCTCGTGCATGTCGTACGGCTTGTTCGGGTTGTCGGGGACCACGTCCAGCAGCGCCTCGTCCCGCCGGTCGTGCGGGTCCGTGTTCCGCCCGCGCGGCGGGTCGTCCACGTTGTTGCTCGGCACGTACTGGAACAGGTCCCGGATCGCCTGGAGGCACGCCGGCTCGGAGTCGTGCGCGAAGTGCGCCACGCCCGAGACCTGGTTATGCGTGTCCGCGCCCCCCAGCTCCTCCATCGTCACGTCCTCGTGCGTCACCGTCTTCACGACGTTCGGCCCGGTGACGAACATGTAGCTCGTCTTGCGGACCATGTAGGTGAAGTCGGTGATGGCCGGCGAGTACACCGCGCCGCCGGCACACGGGCCGAGGATGGCGCTGATCTGCGGCACGACGCCTGACGCCAGGGTGTTGCGGAGGAAGATCTCGGCGTAGCCGCCAAGGGAGACCACGCCCTCCTGGATGCGTGCGCCGCCGGAGTCGTTCAGGCCGATGACCGGCGCCCCGTTCCGCACCGCGAGATCCATGACCTTGCAGATCTTCTCGGCGAACGACTCGCTCAGCGATCCGCCGAAGACGGTGAAGTCCTGGGAGAAGACGTAGACCAGCCGTCCCTCGATGCGCCCGTAGCCGGTGACGACGCCGTCGCCGTAGGGGCGGTCGTCCTCCAGCCCGAAGTCGTGCGAGCGGTGGACCACGAACCGGTCGAGCTCCACGAAGGAGCCCTCGTCGAGCAGCAGGTCCAGCCGCTCGCGCGCCGAGAGCTTTCCCTTCGCGTGCTGTGCCTTGAGGCGGGCGGCGCCACCGCCCTGCTCCGCTTCCGCGGCGCGGCGTTCCAGCAGCCCGAGCTTGTCTCGCATGGTCATGGCCGGGAAGCTAGCGCTCGGGCGACCCGGCTTCTAGTCGCCGGGCTGGGGACCGAGGGGCACCCGCGATTCCACGCCGGCGGGCCCGGATGGGAGATGGCCGGGCGAATTGCCGAGCCTGTGACCGGGGCATACTGTGGAGTCGTTCCGCCGGACGCACCCAAATCCAGACTGTCGCCTCATGTCATCTCGTCGCTCCATGCTCCTCGCGCTCGGTTTCGGCGTCGCCGTGCTCTCCGCGGCCCTCTCGCCGGCCGTGTCCGTCGCTCATCCCGCCGCCGGCGCCGCGGTGGATTCCGTGCTCCTGCGCGGCTACCGGTGGCGCAACATCGGCCCCGACCGCGGGGGCCGCTCCATTGCCGTGAGCGGCGTGCGCGGCCGGCCGAAGGAGGCGTACTTCGGCGCCGTCGGCGGCGGGCTGTGGAAGACCACCGACGCGGGCGAGCACTGGGCGCCGGTCACGGATGGACAGCTCGGCAGCGCGTCCGTCGGCGCCATCGCGGTGAGCGAGAGCAATCCCGACGTCGTGTTCATCGGCATGGGCGAGACCTGCATCCGCGGCAACATCATGCCCGGTGACGGCGTGTATCGCAGCGGCGACGGCGGCAAGACCTGGACGCACGTCGGCTTCCGCGACTCGCAGGGGATCTCCAAGATCCGGATCGACCCGCGCAATCCGGACGTCGTGTACGTGGCGTCGTTCGGGAAGTACAGCGCGCCGAGCGAGGAGCGCGGCGTGTTCAAGAGCACCGACGGCGGCCGGTCATGGCGCAAGGTGCTCTACCGCGACGACCGGACCGCGGCCATCGACGTCAGCATCGACCGCACGAATCCGGACGTGCTGTATGCCGCGCTGTGGGAGGCGTATCGCACCGAGTCGCACATGTCGAGCGGCGGCGCGGGGAGTGGTCTCTTCCGCAGCGCCGACGGCGGCGAGCACTGGACGGAGCTCACGCGGGCACCGGGCATGCCGGCGGGCGTCATCGGCCGCATCGGCGTGGCGGTGTCCGGCGCCAATCCGAAGCGCGTGTACGCGCTCGTGGAGAACGAGAAGGGCGGCCTGTTCCGCAGCGACGACGCGGGCAGCAGCTGGACGCTGGTGAACGAGGACCGCGCGATCCGGCAGCGCGCATTCTACTACACGCATGTCTTCGCCGACCCGCGCGACACGGGGATGGTGTATCTCCAGAACACCTCGATGTTCCGCTCCACCAACGCGGGCAAGACCACGACGGCCATCGACAACGGCACGCACGGCGACTTCCACGACCTGTGGATCGACCCCGACGACCCGAAGCACCTCGTGGTGGGCAACGACGGCGGCGGGGCGGTGTCGACGACGGCGGGCGCCCGGTGGTCGGCGCAGAACTTCCCCACCGAGCAGTTCTATCACGTGGCAGCCACCGCGCACGTGCCGTATCACGTCTGCGGCTCGCAGCAGGACAACACCACGCTGTGCGTGCCCTACAACTGGAACGCCGCGGCGTTCGGGCTGGGCACCGCGGGTCGTCGCGGCGGTGGCGCGCGGCGCGACAGCACGGCCGACATCACGGCGGGGGGCATGGCCGTGTCGTACATTGCGGGCGGCGGGGAGCCGGGCTACATCGCCCCGGACCCGCGCGACATCGACGTGTTCTACTCGGGGACGAACAACGGCGGCTACGTCGACCGCTTCGACCGTCGCACCGGCAGCTCGCGCGAGGTGAACCCGTACCCCTGGTTCTATTCCGGCGAGCCGTCGAGCGCGATCCGCGAGCGCTGGCAGTGGACGTTCCCCATCCTGTTCTCCCCGCTGGATCCGAAGACGCTCTATGTGTCCTCGCAGCGGCTGTGGAAGACGACCGACGCCGGCCAGACCTGGCAGGCGATCAGCGGCGACCTCACCCGCCACGAGCCAAGCACGATGGGCCCGAGCGGCGGACCGATCACCGGCGACATGAACGGCCCCGAGGTGTACGGCGTGATCTTCAGCGTGGCGCCGGGACGCCGCGATGCGCGGGTGATCTGGACCGGGTCGGATGACGGCCTGGTGCACCTCACGCGCGACGGCGGGAAGACGTGGACCAACGTCACGCCCAGCGAGATGCCCGCCTTCGGGCGCGTGAGCCAGATCGACGCCTCGGCGTTCGAGTCCGGCACGGCGTACGTGAGCGTGCGCCGCCCGCTGCTGGACGACCTCTCGCCGTACATCTTCCGCACCACCGACTTCGGCCGCACCTGGACCCGGATCGTCAACGGCCTCCGGCGCGACGCGTACGTGCATGCGGTGCGCGCCGACCCCACGCGGCGCGGCCTCCTCTACGCGGCCACGCAGCACGGCGTCTCCATCTCGTACGACGACGGCGCCAGCTGGCAGTCGCTGTCCCTCAACATGCCCGACGTTCCGGTGGCCGACCTGATCGTGCAGCCGAACGAGCTCGTGATCGCCACGCACGGCCGCGGCTTCTGGGTGCTCGACGACATCGCGGCGCTCCGCCAGGCCACGCCCGCGTCGCTGGCGAGCGGCGCGCAGCTCTTCGTGCCCCCCACGGCGGTGCGGTCCGGCCCAGGCATCGCGCTCAGCTGGTACCTGGCCAAGGCGCCCACGAAGGCGCGGCTGGAGATCGTCGACTCTGCCGGAGCGGTCCTCCGCACCTTCGAGCCCGACACCGCGAAGCCGGACTCGGCCCGCGCGGACAGCGCGGCGAGCGGGGGCCGCCGCAATCGCGGTGGCGCCTTCCTTCCGCTGACCGCGGGGCTCAACCGGATCATCTGGGACGGGCGCGCGCAGGGAATCACCCAGTTCCCGAAGATGATCCTCTGGGGCGCCAGCACGAACGGCCCCGCGCTGCCTCCGGGCCGCTACACCGCACGCCTCGTCGCCGACGGGCGCACGCTGACCGCGCCGGTCACGGTCGCGCGGAACCCGTGGCTCCCCGCCACCGACGCCGACCTGCGCGCGCAGTACGCCTTCTCGCGCCGGGTGCGTGACCGCACGAACGATGCGAACAACGCCATCATCGGCATCCGCCGGGTGAAGGCGCAGCTCGACGACCGGCTCACGCGCTCGAAGGACAGCACGCTCGCCACGCGCGGAGCCGCGCTGCGGACGAGTGCGTCCACGGTGGAGGAGAACATCTACCAGGTGCGGAACCAGAGCGGGCAGGACCCGCTCAACTTCCCCATTCGCGTCAACAACCGCCTGGCGACGCTCATGTCGATGGCCGAGCGCGGCGACGGCCGGCCCACGAACAACATGCCGGAGATCTTCGACATCCTGTCGCGGGAGCTCGCGGGCTACGAGCGACGCCTGGGCGAGGTCTGGAAGACCGACCTTGCGGCAACGAACGCGGAGCTCGCGCGCGTGGGTCTCCCTCTCCTCGATCCGGCGTGCGCCGAGGTGAAGGGCTGCGCCGCTCGATCACGGTCGAGCGGCGCCGGTACGGCTACCGGGTGCCCTTCCGGATCGGCAGGGCGTCCGTCG
>JAQBPZ010000037.1 GCA_028287225.1 Gemmatimonadota bacterium | reverse complement strand
CGCTCGATGCGCTGGAGCGCGGCGGCGACGATGGCGGCCTCGCGCTCGCCGCGCGCTGGCGCCGCGCCCCGCCTCCGCACGATGCCCGCGAGGCGCGCGACCTCGGCCTCGGAGTACGGGCGCTGGCCCACGATCATGGAGTCGAGGACACCGAGGTCGTGCAGGCGGTCCAGATCGGCGTAGACCGGGTCGCTGACGGGCACCAGGGCGGTGCGCTGGGCACGGGCCGCCGGCGCGATGCCGAGCAGCAGGGCGGCGCACAGGGCGCGCGAAAAACGGAGACTGTTCACTCTGTGGAATCTAGCCAACCGCTGCGCAGTGCATGGCGCCGCGCGGGGCGTCGTGCCATGTTCCGGCCTCTGCCGCCTTCACGACCGTGTCACCCCGAGGATCCATGGAATCGAGCCCCGCACATCGCGAGCTGGAGGAGAAGATCGCCCGGCTCCAGCGCGCCGTGTACTACCTGATCTGGAAGCGAACGGGATTCGGGGAGCAGTGCCTGCACTGCGGGCACTCGTATCCGGGACATGCGGAGCGATGCAAGGCGGCGGAGATCGAGGAGATGGTGCGGTAGGGAACTGCCGGCACGGCAACCCCCGACCCTTCCCGAACGCTTCGGGCCCGCGTGCGCCCTCACCTCAGTCGAGCAGGCTCTCTCGCACCTGGTCCACGGTGGCGCGTGCCGCTCGTCCCACGCCGATGAGGGTGGCCGAGGCAAAGCCGGTCCAGTCGCCGTAGCCGAGGAGCCAGAGGCGCGGCTCGCGCGTGCTGCGGGTGCCGTCCACGAGCACGCGGCCCGTGGGCTCGATCACGCCGAGCGGGGCGAAGGGGGCGAGGGCGGGGTGGAAGCCGGTGGCCAGGATCAGGGCATCGGCGCGCCACTCGGTGCCATCGGCCCAGCGGGCGCCGCCGGCGCCGAGGCGCTCGAACATCGGGCTCGCGACCAGGGTGCCGCGCTCCAGGGCGCGCTGCACGGGCGGAACGCGGACGATGTCGCCCAGGCTGCGCGGCGGATCGGGGACCTGCCCCGCCTGCACGGCGCGGTAGCGCGCGGTGGCCTGCTCGAACAGGTAGCGCCCGTCCACTGCTTCCGGCAGAAAATTCGGGGCTCTGCGGGTGGTCCACCGCACGCCGGCCACGCGGGGGTCGTCGCCCAGCTCGGCGGCGATCTGCGCGCCGGAGTTGCCGCCGCCCACGACGAGCACGCGCCGGCCGGCGAAGGGCAGGGGGCCGGCATAGCGTGCCGAGTGCAGGACGTCGCCCCGGAAGTCGGCGCGGCCGGGAAGGTCGGGGATCACGGGCGACGCCCAGCTTCCGGTGGCGGCGATGACGGCGCGCGCCTGGAGGGGGCCGGCGCTGGTGTGCAGGTGGAGGGCGTCGTGGCCGGCGGTGACCCGCTGCACGACGACCGGCCGCTGCACCGGGAGCTCGTACCGGCGCTCGTACTCGGCCAGGTAGGCGACCGTCTCGTCGCGGGTGGGATAGTCGGCGGGTCCGCGCGGCATCAGCCAGCCGGGCAGGGACGACCACTGCGCGGGGGAGAAGAGCTGGAGCGAGGGCCAGGCATGGCGCCACGCGCCGCCGGGCGCGTCACCGGCGTCGAGGATCCGGTACGAGAGACCGGACCGGCGGAGATAGTAGCCGGCCGCGAGCCCGGCCTGGCCAGCGCCGATCACGGCGACGTCGAGGGGCAAACGAATAACGAGTAACGAGTGAGTCGGGGAGCGTCCCCGTCATCCCGTGAGCGCAGCGGATGTTGAGACGTTGCATCCCGATAGAGTGGCTGGCCCAAAGCACGGGAGAGTCGATCCCGGCACCCGGTCGCTGCGCTCCCTCCTGCGGGATGACATACGCCCGGGATGCACTTTCTGACCCAGCAGCTATCAATAACTATTCATGCACCGATCACGTCCGGCACCCGCTCGATCTCGTAGACCGTCGCCCGGACGGCGGCGAGCGCCGGCTCGACGAGGGAGTAGTAGATCCATCGTCCGTCGCGCCGGTCGTGCACCAGGCCGGCGGTGCGGAGGGTGCGGAGGTGGTGCGAGACGAGGGACTGGCCGAGCCCCGTGGCGTCCATCAGGTCGGCGACGCACTGCTCGCCGGGCGAGAGGAGCTCGAGCAGGAGCAGGCGAGTCTCGTCGCCCAGGGCGCGGAAGCGGAGGGCGGCGATGGCGCGGGCGCGGGGATCGGAGGGCATGATGCCAGTATAGCAATATCTATTGATACTGCAACGAGCGACGACATCGGGCGGCTACGCCGCCCCTTGGCGGTACCGCAACCGTTGTTACGGCAAGGGCGGCGTAGCCGCCCGCCCGCCAAGCGAGCAACGCGAGCGCCCGACGCTCGCCCGGCTACCTCTTGTCTGACGGCCTGTCCGCCTCTCCGCCCTTTCCGCCGTATCCGCTCCGGTGCTCGTTCGTGTGGCCTTCGGCGCTGCCGTCGGTCGCGAGGGTGGCTTCGCTGCCCGTGCCGGTGGCGCGCTCGGGGCGGCTGCTCGGGGAGTCGGAGTGCTTCGCCGGCGTCGCCGTGGTGGACTGGTCCGGCGCCCCCACGCGCGTGCCCTGTCCGTCGCCCAGCCCCTCGGTCTTGTTGTCGCTCGCCATGGTGTGCCTCTCCAGTGGGGCGCGCCTCGGCGCGCGTTCGGAAGGGGGAGGGGCAACGGGTGTGCCAGTGCACGGTGCCGACGGCAAGGGCGTGAGCGGTTTGCGGTGAGC
>JAQBPZ010000036.1 GCA_028287225.1 Gemmatimonadota bacterium | reverse complement strand
AACGTGGCAGGGTCCCGAGCCGTCCGCCGGTGAAGGGGGCGGTCACCGGGAAGGAGTCGCGCGCGGCGGCGGGATCGACGAGCGCACCGACGCGCGCAAGCAGCGCCGGCCCCACACCGCTCGGCAGCGGTCCGGTGCCGGCCCAGTAGTCGTCGGCGCTGGGCGCTGCCGGCATGGCCGTGGTCACGAGCCGCCTCCTTCTGCTGGAGCCTGTGTTTCGCGCAACGAGCGGTGGCTCTCAGGGGTGAAGCAATCAGGCGAATGTGATGCGAATCGTCTCGAATCCCGCAGCTGTCGTCTGCGTTGCGTCGATCGCGACGATTCCCATCGCATTCGCCGTCATTGCTTCACCCTGAATAGCTACACGCAGACGAAAGCTGTGGGGCCGTCCTGGGTGACGCCACTTGCGATCAAGAAAACTTGATGTATCATCACGCCATGCCAGTCGCCGACGACGCCGCCGCTGCCGCCGCGCTCTTCCATGCGCTTTCCGATCCCGTGCGGATCGAGGTGCTGGCGATGCTCGGGGGCGGCGAGCGCTGCGTCTGCGACCTGGTGGAGGCGCTCGGCGTCGCCCAGTCCCGGCTCTCCTGGCACCTCCGGACGCTCAAGGATGCCGGCCTCGTCTCCGACCGGCGCGAGGGGCGGTGGAGCTACTACACCCTGGAGCGCGACGCCTTCGAGCGGGCCGAGTCGTTGCTGGCAGCGCTCAAGCCGCGCGCGCGGCGGCTCGTGGTGCGCAGCGCGGCAGGCGGGTGCTGTTGAGGGCCCGCGACAAGCGGTGAAGGGGGCAGGGCCGTGCACGATTCATCAACTTTTCTCGATCACTGGAGGCCGGGATGCCGGACGCGACTGGAATGACGACGCTGCAGGACACGGTGAAGGAGCGCTACGGCGCCGCGGCGCTCCGCGTGGCGGGCCCCGATGCCGCGGGCGCGTGCTGCGCGCCCGCGGCCGGATCCAGCGGATGCTGCGGCGCCACGACCGCGTCGTGGGATCCCATCACGGCCAACCTGTACGACGACGCGCAGACGAAGGGACTGCCCGCCGAAGCGCTGCTCGCGTCGCTCGGCTGCGGCAACCCCACCGCCCTGGCCGACCTCGCGCCCGGCGAGACGGTGCTGGACCTGGGCTCGGGCGGGGGGATCGACGTCCTCCTCTCGGCGCGCCGCGTGGGCCCGCACGGCAAGGCGTACGGCCTGGACATGACCGACGAGATGCTCGCGCTCGCGAACGAGAACAAGGCGCGCGCCGGCGCCACGAACGTGGAGTTCCTGCGCGGCAACATCGAGAGCATCCCGCTGCCCAGCGCCACGGTGGACGTCGTGATCTCCAACTGCGTGATCAACCTGTCCGGCGACAAGCGCACCGTGCTCGCCGAGGCGTTCCGCGTGCTGAAGCCGGGCGGGCGATTCGCCGTGTCCGACGTCGTGGTGCGCGGCCATCCGCCGGACGCCGTGCGGAAGAGCATGGAGCTCTGGATCGGCTGCGTCGCGGGCGCGCTGGAGGAGCAGGAATTCCTCGGCCTCCTGGCGTCGGTCGGCTTCGTCGACGCGAGCATCGAGCCCACGCGCGTCTACTCGGCCGCGGATGCCGCGGCGTTCCTCGCGGGCAGTGGACTGGACACGGAGTCGCTCGCGGCGGAGATCGACGGACGCTTCATGGGCGCCTTCATCCGGGCCACCAAGCCCGGCATCCGCGCGGCGCGTGCACCGATCGTGGAGACGGCCTCGTGCTGCGGGCCGGACTGCTGCCAGTGAGGCGCATTCCATGACGACGCCGCCCGCCCCGCTCGTTGCAACGGTGGTCCGCCGCGCGAGGGCATCGGACCTCGCCCCCGTGCTCTCGCTCCTGCGCGACGCGGGACTGTCGATCGCCGGGGTGGAGGAGCACTTCGCCAGCTTCGTGGTGGCCGAGCGCGAGGGGAGGGTGGTGGGCGCGATGGGGCTGGAGCTGCGCGGGACGGAGGCGCTGCTGCGCTCCGCGGTCGTCGCTCCCGAAGCGCGCGGCGGCGGCGTTGCCGCGGCGCTGTTCGCCGCGACCACGGAGCTGGCACGAGCCGCCGGCGTTCGCACGCTCGTGCTGCTCACGACCGCCGCCGAAGACTACTGGGCGCGCCATGGATTCCGCCGGATCACGCGCGACGAGGCGCCTGTGTCGGTGAGGGTCTCGGCCGAGTTCGCCGGTGCGTGTCCGGCGTCCGCGGCGTGCATGCTGCTGTCGCTCCGGTAGGCACGCCATCGGGGGCTCGCCGGCAGCGTTTCATGGCGCACGGGAGGCGCTCCGGAACAAACGGTCAGGCCCGGGGAAGACTATTCCATCTGTCACGCGCGCGCGGCGCGCGACCTGATCGAACCCTTCCGGAGAGCACGCATGATTCGTCGCATCGTCCCCGTCATCGCCATGGCCGCCCTGCTCGGCGCCTGTTCTTCCAACTCGTCCAACAACCCGGAGCCGGGCACGGTGCGCCCGAGCCGCGCCGGCGCGGATCGCGGCCCCGACGCCAATGGCCGTGGCGGCCCGGGCGGCGCTGGCCAGCGCGAGGACATGGCGCTGCGCGGCATCACGCTCACGAGCGAGCAGCAGCAGCGTGTGGACGCCATCCGCGCCAACTATCGCACCCAGATGGAGCAGGCGCGCCAGCAGGCCGGTACCGACCGCGCGGCCATGCGCCAGGCGATGCAGCCGATGATGGAGAAGCAGCAGGCCGAGATCCGCAACGTGCTCACCACCGAGCAGCAGGCGCAGTTCGACCGAAACGTGGCCGAGATGCGGGCGCGACAGCAGCAGGGCGGTGGCCGTCGTCCCAACGGCTGAGTACCCGTACGCGTTCCACGAAGGGCGTGGTGGCGGTTGCCACCACGCCCTTCGTGCATCCGCTCCGGACACTTCCGTATGGCCCCGCACTCGCCGCCCGGACCGTGGCATCGTAGCTTCCCGGTGCGGCCCAGCGCCGAGCGCTCCTCCAGTGTTCCCGCATGACGTCGTCCGCCCCATCGGTCCGCAGCGCCACCTCCGCCGACTGCCTCTTCGACGGTCCGGGCGAGGTGCGCGCGCTCTGTCGACAGGTGGACTGGAGCGCGACGGCGCTCGGCCCGGTCACGGGCTGGTCGCAGAGCCTGCGCACGATCGTGGCGACGATGCTCGCGTCGCGCCACCCGATGTTCCTGTGGTGGGGCCCCGAGCTGGTGCAGCTCTACAACGACGCCTACCGGCCCAGCCTCGGTGAGGGCGGACGGCACCCCCGGGCGCTCGGCGTGCGCGGCGCCGATTTCTGGACCGACATCTGGCACATCATCGGCCCGGAGATCGCCGGGGTGATGTCGCGCGGCGAGTCGACGTGGCACGAGGACCAGCTCGTGCCCATCCTGCGGAACGGTCGTGTGGAGGAGGTCTACTGGACGTACGGCTACAGTCCGGCCTTCGACGACGACGGCTCCATCGGTGGCACGCTCGTGGTGTGCCAGGAGACGACGACGCGCGTGGTCGCCCAGCGCGAGCTCACCTACGTGAACGAGGCGCTCGAGCTGGAGCGCTCGCGGCTCGCACAGGTCTTCCGCGACGCACCGGGCTTCATGGCGGCGATCCGCGGGCCGGATCACGTCATCGAGTTCGCCAACGAGGCGTACTACCGAATGGTCGGGCGGCGTGACTTGATCGGCAGGCCGGTGCGCGAGGCGCTGGCCGAGCTGGCGCCGCAGGGATTCATCGGCCTGCTGGACCAGGTGCTGCAGAGCGGCGTCCCGTTCGTGGGCGTCGAGGCGTCGGTCCATCTCGTGCGGGTTCCGGGCGGGCTGCCGGAGGAGCGGTTCGTCGACTTCGTGTACGAGCCGCTGGTCGAGGTGAATGGCACGCGCTCGGGCATCATCGTGCACGGCTCCGATGTGACGGAGCACGTGCGCGCGCGATGGGAGGTGGAGCGCCTGCTCGCCGAGAGCGAGCATTCGCGGCAGGTGCTCGCCGAACGCGAGGCGGAGCGTGAACGGCTCGTGGCGGCGCTGGAGTCGAGCGCCGATTTCATCGGCCTGGCCACGCCGGAGGGGATGGGCATGTACGTGAACCAGGCGGGCCGCGCGATGTGTGGCATTGCGAGCCTGGATGCCGTGCGGGCCTTGCGCATCACCGACTTCTTTCCGCCGGAGGATCTCCCGTTCATCGAGGACGTCGTGATGCCGGCGCTCCAGCGCGGGCGCTGGCGCGGCGAGCTGCGCTTCCGGCACCTCGTGACGGGCGCGGACATCCCGGTGCTCTACGATGCCTTCCAGGTGACGGATCCGGCCTCGGGTGCGCTGATCGGCTACGCCACGGTGACGCGCGACCTCACCGAGCGCGATCGGCTGGTGGGCGAGGCGAATGCCGCGCGGGCCGAGGCCGAGGCGGCGAACCGGGCGAAGGACGACTTCCTGGCGCTCGTGAGCCACGAGCTGCGCTCGCCCCTCGCGGGGATCGCGAGCAACGTGCAGCTCATCGAGATGGGTATGTGCGGGCCGGTGAACGACCGGCAGCGCCGCGCGCTCGATCGCGTGACGCGCAGCCAGGAGCACCTGCGCACGCTGATCGACCAGCTGCTCGACCTCAAGCGGATCGAGGCAGGCAAGATGCTCTACGAGGTGGAGCCGGTGCTGGTGCACGACGCGATCGAGGATGCGGCGACGCTCGTGGAGTCGCAGTACGAGCACCGCCACCTGACCCTGGTGCGGCCGCCAGCCGGCGGCGACGCAGCCGCCGTCGCGGTGCTGGCCGACCCGGGCCGGCTGCGCCAGATCCTCCTCAACCTGCTCTCGAACGCGGCGAAGTTCACGCACCAGGGCGGCACGGTGTCGTTGTGCTGCCGCGTGCAGGGGGACCGCGTGCAGCTCGAGGTATGCGACGACGGCATCGGCATTCCCGCGGAGCAGCTCGAAGCGGTGTTCCAGCCGTTCGTCCAGGTGCGCGACGGCCGGCAGCCGGTGATCACGGGCACCGGGCTGGGACTGGCGATCAGCCGCGACCTCGCGCGAGGGATGGGCGGCGACATCACCGTACTGAGCGAGGTGGGCAAGGGGACGACGTTCATCGTGGAGCTGCCGGTCGCCTGACCGCCGCGCGCGCCGCCCGTGCGGCGCGGGGCGCGGGATGTGCGATGCACGTGTCGCGATGCCATCCGACGACGAGCCGCTGCGCGCCACCCCACCGATGAGTCACCGCACCGGCACCCGCGCATGGCGGGCCTGGGGCGCGCCGCTCGCGGTGAGCGGACTGTCGCTCGCCACGGTTCGGCTGCTCGGGGCAGGGGTGCACGCGCGGGCCGCGGCGGGGCTGGATCTCACGGTGCAGCGCCAGGTGCTCGCGCACCAGGCGCCGCTCGTCCAGCGGCTGGCGTTCCTGGTGACGGTCGCCGGCGGGATCACGGCGATGCGCGTGCTCGCGGCGCTCGCGGCCGCGCTGCTCTGGCGGCGCGCCGGGTGGCGCAGCGGCGCGTGCCTCGTCGCGGCGCCGTTCCTGGCCGAGCTGCTGTGCGATGCGACGAAGCGAGGCTACGCGCGTGCGCGGCCGCTGGGGCTGGGACAGGGCGTGGATCCGACCTGGGCGTATCCATCCGCGCATGCCGCCGTGTCGGCCGCCACGTGCGCGATGATCGCCTATGCCTGCCGCCGAGAGGGCCTCCTCACCCCCACCCGCGCGCTCGCGCTGGCGCTGGGGGTGCCCGCGCTCGTGGGGGCGAGCCGCATCCTGCTGAACGTCCACTGGACCACCGACGTGGTGGGCGGGTGGTTCACGGGGCTCGCGGTGTCCGCGCTGCTGATCGCGGGGCTGCGGTATGACGCGGACCGTCCGATGACCGGCCTGCGCCACGGGCGCTCATGAGCGTTCGCTCGCTGGCCGCCGCCGCCATCCTGCTCGCCGCGACCGTGGTCCCGTCGCACGCGCAGGCGCCGGTCACCGGAGCATCCCCGACGGTGCTGATCACCGGCCGCGACCTGGGGCTCGCGGGCGGCGCCACCCTCGGCGCGGCGGCCCTGACGCGGATGGACGTGCCGCTGGCGCGGTTCTTCGCGGACAGCGAGTTCCATGCGCGGCATCCGGGATTCACCACGGCGGCGAAGCGGGCGAGCCTGGTGACCGAGACCGTCCTCATGATCACCGGCGGCGTGGTGTACGGCATCGCGCGCATCCGGAGGGACGACGGCACCGCCGACGTCGCGCTCCACACCACCGAGTCGGTGGCGGGCGCCGCGATGTTCATCCAGGTGATCCGGGGCGCCCTCGGCCGCGCGCGTCCGTTCGTGGTGGACGACTCCGGCGGCGGCCATCACGCCGACCCATACGACTTCCGGCCGCTGCGCGGGTTCACGAGCTACGACTATCGCTCGTTTCCGTCGATGCACGCGATGGCGAGCTTCGCGACCGCCACCGCGCTCACGCAGGAGATGCGGCGGCGCGACACGCCGCACCGGAAGGTCATCAGCCCGCTGCTCTACGCCGGCGCCGCGATGCCCTCCCTCGCCCGCCTCTACCTGGACGAGCACTGGTCCAGTGACATCGCGATGGGAATCTTCCTCGGCGTGTTCTCCGGGCAGAAGGTGGTGCAGTACAGCCACGACCATCCGGACAACCGCGTGGACCACCAGTTCCTGAAGCCGCGCGCCACGCTGACGGTCACGCATGGCGCACGCGGGTTCTCGGTGTCGGTGATGCCTTTCTAGGGCGGTAGGACGGTAGGACCGAATGACGGTTTGTCGGTTTCCGGATTTTCAGTTTCCGGCCAGCCTCGGTCGGCCCCTGCGTCCCGGGGCACGCCGTGAACCGACAAACCGAAAACCGACAAACAGCTCGTCGGTCCTTACAGTCCTACCGCCCTACCGCCCTACCGCCCTGCCGCCCCTAATACCGATACGCCTCGATCCCCACGCGCAGGGTGCGCGGCATGCCGTAGGAGTAGAGGGCGGCAGCGCCGGTGCCGGCGACGTTCACCTGGTACTGCACGTTGCCGATGTTCTCCATCGCGACGAGCCCGCGCAGCCCCGGCAGGATCTCGTGGCGCAGGCTCGCGTCGACCACGGTGAACGGCTCCAGCGGCAGCCCCTGGAGCGTGGTGGTCTGGCCCTCGTGCCGCCACATCGCGGTGAGGTCACCCACGGTCGGGACGGTGTACGTCGCGCGAATCGTCTGCCGCGGCGACGGCACGCGGTTGATCGGTGCGCCGGCCACCGTGCCGGCCGGACCCTCCACCACCCGCGCGTCGTCGTAGTTGACGCTGGCGCTGACGAAGAGCGCCGGCACCGGACGCAGGGCCAGGTACGCCTCGCCGCCCTTGCTGCGCGACCGGTTCACGTTGAGCCGCTGGCGGCAGGTCGTCGCGGTGCCGCAGGCCGCCGGCCGGCTGGCGCCGGTGAGCGTCACCGGCGAGTTGAAGCCCTCGTAGTCCGCGACGTACCAGGTGCCCTTCACCTGCATCCAGGCCGCCGGCTGCCAGTCCAGCCCCACCTCGCGCCCGCGCGCCGATTCCGCACCGAGGTACGGGTTGGGCAGCGTGATCTGCGACGCGTTCGCGTTGATCTGCTTGCGATAGAGCTCGGCGAGGTTCGGCGCGCGGAAGGCCTCGTAGTACGCGCCATGGAACGACAGGCTGGGGAGCGCCTGGTAGCGGAGCCCGATGCGCGGCGAGAAGCGGGACTTGCTGCTGTCCGGATACTCCACCGTGCCCGATGCGTCGGCGGTGCGTCCGTTCGCGTTGTCCCAATGGTCCACTCGCAGCGCGACCTCCACGCGCAGCGGCGCGAGCGGAGCCGCGATGGCCTGCACGAAGGCCCCGCTCAGCGCCTGGTCGCCGCCCGACAGGATGCTGCGGAGGAAGCTGCCGCAGCTCGCACCCGGGCAGCTGGTGTTGTAGTCGCGCTCGTCGTAGTTGCCGTTGTAGTGCCGGTAGTCGGCACCGACGCTCACCGACTCCATCCACGGAATGCCGCCACGCGTCCAGAGCGCCGACGTGCCCCAGTCGTGGCTCGGGATGTTGGCCACCACGCTGGAGTCCTCGGCCGCGCGCCCGCCCCGGATGCTCGACGAGCGATTGAACTCGTCCTGCGCGCCATCCCATCCGCGCAGCGACAGCGAGCCGCCGGCGACCGCGTCGTGATCGAACCCGGCATCGACGTGCTTCTGGTCGCGCGACTGGTACGACAGCGGGGTGCCGGTCTGGCGGGCGTCGCCGAAGAGGTGGCCCGTGGCGAACGCCGACCAGTGTGCCGACGGCGCGAAGGTGAGGCGCAGGTACGCATTGCGCTGGATGATCTCGGACGGGCGGTCCAGCGGCCCGCGCTTCGCCGGGTCGAGCAGGGTGTACCCGCCCCCCTCCTGGTAGTCGCCGCTCACGTTGGCGGAGAGCGCGCCCACCAGCGGCACCCCCGCCGAGACGAAGCCGTGCCGCGTGCCGCGGCTGCCGCCTTCCACGAGCGCGTTGAACGCACCGGGGGCGAGGGGACGCGAGAAGAACGAGATCGTGCCGCCGATCGCGCCATTGCCATAGAGGTGCGAGGTGCCCCCTTCCACCACCTCCACGCGCTCGATCATCCCCTTGGGCGCGCGGCCCCAGTCGATCCACTCGCCCCAGGCGTCGTTGATGGGGATGCCGTCGAACAGCACCGCCGTGCGGCCCTCGTCCACGCCCCGGATGGAGACGATCTGCGCCGTGCCGCCCACCAGGCTGCTCGTGCGCGGCAGCTCGACACCCGGCATCTCGCGCAGCATGTCCTGCGTCTCGCGCGCCGGGCTCTGCGCGATCTGCTCCGGGCCCAGCACGTTCACGGTGGAGGCCACCTGGCTCGCGGTGGTGGGCGTGCGCGTCGCGGAGACGATCACGCTGGACAGCATCAGCGAGCCGCGGCCGAGCGCGACGTCGTGCGTCGTCGTGCGGCCGGCGGTGACGGTCACCGTGTCGCGCGCCGGGGTCCGTCCCAGCGCGGTGACGAGCACCTCGTACCGTCCGGCCGGCAGGTCGCGCAGCACGAATACGCCGTTCGGGTCGGCCACCGCTGCGCGGGCTGGCGTGCTCACGCCCACGCGGGCGCCGGCGATGGGCGCGCGCGACTCCGCGCTCACGACCACGCCGCGGATGTCGCCCCCACGTGCCTGGGCCGCGCACGGAAGCCACGCTCCCCCGAAGGCGGTGAGGAAAACGGGAACGACGAAGCGTGACCAGCGGGCGCGTCGGTGCATGACTGGGGTGTGTGAAGGTGCCGGCGGTGGGGGAGGGACCGAAAGGTAGGCGGGACGCACCCGACGCGGCGAGTGGCGCCGGCGGCGTGGCGCGGGGGATGCAGCGGCGGCCGCGGCAACGGGGTAGTATGAGCAGCGTCGGCACCATCCCGGCGCCGCGCCCACGTTCCGGTCTGCCCGTCGCTCCCCTTTCTCCCGGTCCCGCATGTCCAAGTCGCTCCACCGCCTCGTCGCGACCTGCTCGCTGCTCTGCCTGTCTGGCGAAGCGCTCCACGCGCAGGCAACCATCACGCCCCCGGTGGACTCGGTGCAGGACGCCGCGATCCGCAGCATGGTGGGGCGGCTCGACCTGGAGCGCTACAAGGCCACCATCAAGGGGCTCACGCAGTTCGGTGACCGGCGCCAGGGCACGGCCCGCAACCGCGCGGCGGTCGACTGGATCGAGGCGCAGCTGAAGAGCTACGGCTGCACGCCCACCGAGCGCATCACCTACGACTTCCAGGTTGCTCCGCCGCGCCCCGCCGGCAGCCCGCCCGCCCCACCACGCCCGCGTCCGGACTACCCCGCCGAGGGTGGCTCGCACGTGCGCGGGATCCGCGCGCGCACCGGCGTGAACACCGATTCACTGCGCCAGCCCGATCCGCGCGTCCGCGCGCTGAACGCCGAGCAGACCACGTCGGGCCAGCGGCAGGAGGTGTACTGCACGAAGGTCGGCACCACGCGCCCCAACGAGATGTACATCGTCGGCGGCCACATGGACGGCATCGGCTGGGGCGAGGCCGCGAACGACGATGGGTCCGGCACCGCGCTGGTGATGGAGCTGGCGCGCATCTTCAGCAGCCCGGACGTGCAGACCGACCGTTCCATCCGCTTCGTCCTCTGGAACAACGAGGAGTCCGGGCTCAACGGCGCGCGCGCCTACGTCGCGCAGCGGCAGGCCCTGCAGGGCGTGGAGAGCCCCGCGGGCTCCGGCCGCTACCCCGAGCCGAAGTGGCTCGGGATGATCCAGCACGACATGATGCTGTTCGATCACGGCATGCCGCGCGCGGATGGCACGCTCAGCCCCGCGCAGCGTCCCGAGGCCGACGTCAACATCGAGTTTCAGGCCAACTCGAAGATGGCCGCTGAATCCCAGAAGCTCGCGTGGGTCGTGGCGACGGCGAACGACAAGTTCGCCACGGACTATCCGGCGACCGTCGGCCAGCACATGACGAACACCGACTCGGCACCGTTCCAGGACATCATCCCCTCGATCAGCCTCCGCGAGAACGAGCGGGGCGCGCACATCGGCGCCGGCTGGGATCCCAACTGGCATCAACCGACCGACATGTTCTCCACCTACTCGGACAAGGACTTCCTGCTCGGCCTGAACGCGGCGCAGTCCACGCTCGGGGCGATCGCGATGCTCAGCGGCGCGAGACTGGCGCGTTGACGACTGTGCGGCCACGGTGGCGCGTCGCGCTCCTCGCGGCGCTGCTCACCGGGTGCGGCGGGGCAGCTGCCTCGCCTGTCCTCCGCCCCGCGGCGCCGGCCCCGGTCGCGCGTCCGTACGTGGTGCTCGTCTCGCTGGATGCGTTCCGCCACGACTACGTGCAGCGCCTGCACCCGCCCGCGCTCGAGGCGCTCGCCTCGCGCGGCGTGCGGGCCGAGGCGCTGATCTCGGCCTTCCCGTCCAAGACCTTCCCGAATCACTACACCCTGGCGACCGGGCTCTATCCCGGACGTCACGGCATCGTGGGCAACTCGTTCTACGATCCGGCGCTGGATGCCTGGTACCGATCCAGCGACACCGCCGTGGTACGCGAGGCGCGCTGGTACGGGGGCGAGCCGATCTGGGCGACCGCCGAGCGGAATGGCGTGCGCAGCGCGTCGTACTTCTGGTCGGGGTCGGAGGCGCCCATCGGCGGCGTGCGTCCGTCCATCAGCATGCAGTACGACGCGCGCGTGCCCAACAGCCGCCGCGTGGACGAGTCGGTCGCGTGGCTGCGGCGCGATCCCGCCGTGCGGCCGCACCTCGTGCTGCTCTACATGTCGGACGTCGACGACACCACGCACCGGTACGGGCCCGATGCGCCGAACACGGCGACCGCGGTCGCGAGTGTGGACCGTGCGCTGCGCCGGCTGCTGGACAGCATCGCCGTGCTGCCGATCCGCGACAGCGTCAACGTGGTGGTCGTGTCCGATCACGGCATGACCACCACGTCGACGGAGCGCGTGCTCCCGGTGTTCGACGCGCTGCTGCGCGCGGGCATCGACACCGTGGGGATTCGCGCGAGCGACAATGGGCCCACGATGTCGCTCTGGTTCGGCGGCG
>JAQBPZ010000035.1 GCA_028287225.1 Gemmatimonadota bacterium | reverse complement strand
CACGGCGGCGGCCGGCTGGGCGCCGCTGGTGCTCGGCGAAGCGATCGTACCCCGCGAGGAGGCGGGCGCGAGCGGCCGCGCCGCGCCCGCGCTTCGGGCCGCGGGCATCGCCCTCGTCCTCCTGGTCGTCTTCGGCGCGCTCCTCCGCAGCGCCGACCCGATCTTCGCCAGCCTCGTCGCGCTGCCGGACGTGGACATCGGCACGGTGGCCTCCCACATCATCTTCGCCGGCTTCTTCGCGTGGCTCGTGAGCGGCTGGGCGCGCGCCGCGCTCGACGCGCGGCCGGCCCCCCCAATTCCCTCGGTGCCGTCGCTCACCCTCGGCACGCTCGAGGTGACGACGGCGCTCGGCGCGCTCAATGCGCTGTTCGCGCTCTACGTGCTCACGCAGCTCGGCTGGTTCTTCGGCGGCGAGCACTTCCTCCAGGCGCGGACCGGCCTCACCGCGGCGGAATATGCGCGGCAGGGGTTCTTCCAGGTGGTGCTGGTGGTGCTGCTCGTGGTGCCACTCCTGCTGGCGACGCGTGCGATGCTCGCCCCCGACCGGGCGCTCGCGCGGCGACACACGGCGCTCTCGCTCCCGCTCCTCGGCCTGCTCGGCGCCATCATCGTTTCGGCGGCATCGCGCATGCGGCTCTACGTGCACTACTATGGCCTCACCACCGACCGCGTCTACCCGATGGCCTTCATGGCCTGGCTCGCCATCGTGCTCGGCTGGCTCGCGTGGACGGTGCTGCGCGACCGCGGCGAGCGGTTCGTGATGGGTGCGATCGGGTCCGGCGTCGCCGTGCTCCTGCTGCTGAACCTCGCCGCGCCCGACGCGATCGTGGCACGGGTGAACATCGCGCGGGCGGCCGACGCGACGCGCGGCGGCTCCACGCGCCTCGACCTGCTCTACCTCGCGCGGCTGAGCGGCGAAGCCGCGCCGCTCGCGGTGGCGTCGGTGCTGGCTCCTCCGCGCACCGCGCCGGGCACGCTCGCCCACGCGGAGGCGGAGCTGGAGCGGTGCGACGCGATCGAGGTGCTCGCGAGGCGGTGGGGTCCCGAATCCGCGACGGCGGCGACGTATCGCGAGCCGGGTGCGTGGCGGCGGTGGAACGCCGGCGAGGCCGCCGCGCTGCGGGTCGTCGCCGAGAACGCGAGCGCGCTGCGCACGGCGCGTCACGATGCATGCCGCGGACGTGCGGAGCAGGCCGCGCGCACGACTACCGGGAGAACGTCATGAGCAGCAGTCAGGTAACGGCGGCGGCCGCGCGGCTGCTCACCGAGTTCGGCGATGCACAGTCGGCCGCGCGGGCCGCGGGGGCGCGCACCCAGACCGCGTGCAATGCCGTGGAGCGCAACTTCTGGGGCGGGGTGCGGCTCATCCTCGCGGCGGCCGAGGACACGCGGACCAGCGCCGCGGAGGGCACGCCCGCTGGCCCCGGCCGCGACCACTGAGCAGCCGCGCCTCTCCGCGGCTCAGTCGCGCAGCGCGAAGGTGAACGGCTGCTGCACCAGCTGCGCCGCCGGGCATCCGCCGATGCGGGCGGGCGCGAAGCGCAGCTGCGGCAGTACCCGCTTCGCCTCGCTCACGAAGTCCGCACAGGTGCTCGTGAGATACGCCACGCCGGGCCGGAGCGCCGTGGCCGGAATGGCGTCGGCGCACGACGCGGATGGCGTCCCCGCCCCCGGGGCGCCGAGGTGCGCGCCGCCCGCCGCGAGGAGCGCGAGCGCCACGCCGGCCGAACGCCTCACCGGTAGTTGCCGAACTGGAGCTGCACGCCGAAGTCCTTGCTCTTGAGCAGCGTGATCGCCTCCTGGAGGTCGTCGCGCGACGGGCCGCTGATGCGCACCTGCTCGCCCTGGATGGCGGCCTGCACCTTCTTGAGCTTCGCATCCTTGATCGCGGCGGCGACCTTCTTCGCCGTCTCGCCGTCGAGCTCCATCTTGAGCTTCACCTCGCGGCGCACGGTGTCGCCCGCGGCCTGCTTGATGTCGCCGACGTCGAGGTTCTTCACCGGCACGCCGCGCTTGATCAGCTTGGACTGCACGATGTCGAACAGCGCGGTCATCTGGAAGTCGCTGTCCGCCACGAGGAGGATGAGCGACTCGGCGCGCTTGAACTCGATGGTCGCCTTGGAGCCCTTGAAGTCGTAGCGCTGCGCCACTTCCTTCTGCGCCTGGTTGATGGCGTTGTCGACTTCCTGGAGGTCGACGCCGGTGGTGACGTCGAAGGATGCGGTGGCAGGCATGGAACACCCTGTTTTACGGTTTACGGTTTTTCGGTGATCGGCTGACGTCGGGAAGCTATCCCCGCCCACGTCAGGATCGCGAGCGTATGACGTCAAAATGACGCGAGCCCGTAGGCTTGCGCATGCAGAACGCCAAGAAGCTGCGTGTTTACCAGGTAGCGGAAGACCTCGCCGTTCTGGTGTATGCCCTGACGCGCGAGTTCCCCGTGGAGGAGCGCTTCGGAGTGGCACAGCAGATGCGCCGAGCCGCGGTCTCGGTGGGATCCAACATCGCGGAAGGATCGGGTCGGGATGGGAATGCCGAATTGCTGCGGTTCCTGCGCATCGCGCTCGGCTCCGCGACGGAGCTGGAATTCCAGCTGGGCGTCGTCCGGCGAATGCATCTGGCCTCGCCAGCCGCCACGGCACTGACGCTGGATTCCTGCCTGTCGGCGCAGCGCATGCTGACCCGTCTCATCATGAAAATCCGGCCGACGCCGGAGACTTCCCGAGGCCGGCCGAAAACCGACGAACCGTAAACCGAAAAGCGCTCCGCCCTTCCACCGCTTCGCCGCCCTCACCCCAGATACGACTCCAGCGCGCGTGCGCGGCTCACGTGGCGCAGCCGGCTCAGCGCCTTCTCCTTGATCTGCCGCACCCGCTCGCGCGTGATGCCGAGCAGGGAGCCGATCTGCTCCAGCGTCATCGGCTCCTCGCCGTCGAGGCCGAAGTAGAGGCGCAGGATCTTGGACTCCCGCTCCTTGAGGTGCGCGAGCGCTTCCTCGATGCTCTCGGTGAGCGCCTTCTCGAAGGTCAGCTCGTCCGGGGTCGGGTTGAGGTTGTCGGGGAGGTAGTCGAGCAGGCGGTTGTCCTCGCCCGGCGTCATCGGCGCATCCAGGGAGAGGTGCGTCTGCGAGATCGACATCGTCTTCGCGACTTCCTCCTCCGTGATGTCCATGCCGGCGGCGATCTCGGCATGCGTCGCCTCGCGCCCGAGCTCCTGGAGCAGGAACGACGCGCGCTTGCCGATCCGGTGCAGGGTGCCGGCGCGGTTCAGGGGCACGCGCACGATGCGGCTCTGCTCGGCCAGCGCCTGGAGAATCGCCTGGCGGATCCACCACACCGCGTAGGAGATGAACTTGATCCCCTTGGTCTCGTCGAACTTGTGCGCGGCGCGGATGAGGCCGAGGTTGCCCTCGTTGATCAGGTCGGAGAGCGACACGCCCTGGTTCTGGTACTTCTTGGCGACGCTGACCACGAAGCGCAGGTTGGACCGCACGAGCTTGTCGAGCGCTTCCTGGTCGCCGACGCGGATGCGCTGGGCGAGCGCGACCTCGTCCTCGCGGGTGATCAGCGGGTAGATGCTGATGTCCCGGAGATACTGGTCGAGCGAGCCTTCTTCGTACGACGACTTCTTCGTGGGTGTGGAAGCCATGCGGACGGTTCCGGGGAACAACAGCCACGCAGGGGGGACCGGCGGGCGGAGGCGGTGCGCTGGCGCCGGCCATCGTCGGCCGAAGATCCAGTGAGCGGACAGGTGCTAGTGCACGCGCTCGCCGAGCCGCGTCCAGCGGACGTGTGTCAGCCAGTCGAGACCGGCCGACGAGTCGGGCGAGAAGCTGAAATAGACCAGCTCCGGCCGGCCGCGCAGCAGGGAGTCCGGCACGAAGCCCCAGTAGCGGCTGTCGAGCGAGTTGTCCCGGTTGTCGCCCAGCACGAAGTATTGCTCCTGAGGGACGACCAACGGTCCCCAGTTGTTTCGCGATGGATGATACGCGACCGCCGCGCCCGCGGTCTTCACGAGGAAATCGCTCTGCCAGCGGAACTCGTCCCACACCGGATCGGTCTCCGGCTCCACGTGCGAGACGTACGGCTCCGCCAGCGCGACCCCGTTGCGAATCAGGATCCCGTCGCGCATCGCGAGGGTGTCCCCGGGCAGGCCCACCAGCCGCTTCACGAAATCCTTCGAGCGGTCCTTGGGCCACTCGAAGACGATGACGTCGCCGCGCAGCGGCTTGCGCAGCGCCGGCATCCGCCGCCCGGTCCCGGGCACCACCGCGCCGTAGACGACCTTGTTGACCAGCAGGAAGTCACCGACGAGCAGCGTGTTCTCCATGCTGCCGCTCGGGATCTTGAAGGCCTGCAGGACGAAGGTGTGCAGCCCGAGGAAGAGGGCGACGGCGATGGTGATGATCGTCGCCCATTCCCAGAGTGCGCGCAGCCCGCCGCGACGTCGATTGACGTGCTGGAGCGCCTCGAGCCGGCGCTCGGGGGTGATCATCCGCGGGGGCACACCGTTGGGCATGGACACCCTTCAATTAACTCCGTACCGGGGGCGGGAGCAACGGGGCGGGGCTGAGGGGCGTTTGCGGTGAGC
>JAQBPZ010000025.1 GCA_028287225.1 Gemmatimonadota bacterium | reverse complement strand
GCGCCGTTCGGCGCGATGCACTGGCGCACCATCGGCCCCACGCGCGCCGGCCGCGCCCGCGCGCTCTCGGGCGTGCCGAGCCAGCCGAACGTCTTCTACATCGGGTTCGACAACGGCGGCGTGTGGCGCTCCACCGACTACGGCTCCACCTGGCAGCCGCTGTTCGACGGGCAGTCCACCGGATCCATCGGCGCCATCGCGGTGGCGCCCTCGAACCCGGACATCATCTACGTGGGCACCGGCGCCGGCATCATCCGGCCCGACCTCGCGACGGGCGACGGCATGTACAAGTCCACCGACGGCGGGAAGTCGTGGATCCACCTCGGGCTGCACGACAGCCAGATGATCGCGATGATCGACGTGGACCCGAAGGATCCCGACCGGCTCTTCGTGGCCGTCCTCGGCCATCCGTACGGCCCGAACGCCGAGCGTGGCGTGTTCCGCTCCACGGACGGCGGGCGCAGCTTCGAGAAGGTGCTGTACAAGGACGAGTACACCAGCGCGAACGACGTGCGCATCGACCCGAGCGACTCGCGCATCGTGTACGCGACGCTCTGGCAGCAGCAGCAGAGCTTCATCGAGGGGCAGGGCTTCGGCGGCTCGGGGAACGGCGTCTTCAAGAGCACCGACGGCGGCACCACCTGGCGCCAGCTCACCGACGGGCTGCCGGCCGTGATCCAGGCCAACCTCGCGATTGCGCCGAGCGAGCCGCGCACGCTGTACGCCACCGTCGCCGGCACCACCCCGGAGACTCCCGCCGCGCGCAGCACCACGGGCACCGTCGGCTTCTACAAGTCCGTGGACGCCGGCGAGCACTGGAGCCTCGCGGGGCCGCAGGACCCGCGGCCCCTCACGCGCATCGGCGGCGGCGATCTTCCGACCATTGCGGTGGACCCACGAGACGCGAACGTGGTCTACAGCTCGTCCACGGTGTTCTGGCGCACGGAGGACGGCGGCCTCACCTGGTCGGCGGTCCGCGGCGCGCCCGGCGGCGACGACTACCAGAAGACGTGGATCAACCCGAACGACCCCAACATCATCCTCGTGGTCGCCGATCAGGGCGGTGTGGTCTCCGCCAACCGCGGCGCGTCGTGGAGCAACTGGTACAACCAGCCGACGGCGGCCATGTACCACGTCTCCACCGACAATGCCTTCCCGTACCGTGTCTGCGGGGGGCAGCAGGACTCGGGCTCGGCATGCGTGGAGAGCCGCTCCATGGATGGCGAGATCACCTTCCACGACTGGCATCCGGTCAACATCCAGGAGTACGGCATCGCCGCCGCCGACCCGCGCGACCCCGACAAGGTCTACGGCAGCGCGCGCACCAACGTGTCGCTGTACGATCGCCGCACCGGGCAGACGAGCCTCGTGGGGCCGGGCGCCGGGGCGCGCGCCGGCGGCTTCGGGCGGAACGTGCGCACCATGCCCATCGCCTGGTCGCCGATCGACTCGACCGCGCTCTACTACACCTCCAACGTGGTGTGGAAGTCCACCGATCACGCGCACAGCTGGACGCGCATCAGCGGCGACCTGGCGCGGCAGACCTGGACGGTGCCGGCGAGCGCGGGCAAGTACGCGGCGGGCGTCGCGCCGGCGCCGCAGGGCAGCATCACGGCCCTGTCGCTGTCGCCGAAGGCACTCGGCGTGATCTGGACCGGCACCGACGACGGCGCAATCCAGACGACGAGCGACGGCGGCGCGACCTGGCGCAACGTGACGCCCGCCGCCATCCGGCCGTGGACGCGCATCTTCAACATCGAGGCGGGCCACTTCGACGCGCGCACCGCCTACGCCGCGGCCAACACGCTGCGCATCGACGACCTGAACCCGCACCTCTGGCGCACGCGCGACGGCGGCCGCACCTGGACGGAGATCGTCACCGGTATCGCGCCCGGCTCGGTCACCAACGCCATCCGCGAGGACCCGCGCACCCCGGGGCTGCTCTATGCCTCCACCGACACCCAGGTGTGGGTGTCGTTCGACGACGGCGACCACTGGCAGTCGCTGCGGCTCGACATGCCGGCGATCTCCGTGCGCGACCTCCAGGTGAAGGACGACGCGAGCTGCCTCTGCGCCGACCTCGTGGCGGCTACGCACGGGCGGGGCTTCTGGATCCTGGACAACGTGACGCCGCTCCGGCAGGCGGCGCAGGCGTCGCGCGCGCGCGCCGCGGGCGAGCCGTTCCTGTTCAGGCCCGCCACGGCGGTGCGCGTGCGGTTCGCGACCAACGATCCCACTCCATGGCCTCCGGAGCTGCCCGCCGGCGAGAACCCGCCGACGGGTGCCCTCATCGACTACCTGCTGCCCGCCGACGCGAGCGGAGCGGTGCGGCTCGAGATCCTCGATGCGTCGGGCTCCGTGATCCGCGGCTACTCCAGTGCCGACGTGAACCCCACGCCGGATCCGGCGCTGGATCCCGTCGCCTACAACCGGCTCTGCCAGCGGACCCCGACCGCCCCCGACTGCGGGCTGCCCCTCTACTGGCCGGCGCCGCGCATGCCGCTCTCGGCGCGCGCCGGCATGCATCGGTTCAGCTGGGACATGCGCTACGATCCCATCACGCGGGACACGGTGCAGGGCAGCGACGAGGACGCCGTTGGCGCGGTGCCGCAT
>JAQBPZ010000216.1 GCA_028287225.1 Gemmatimonadota bacterium | reverse complement strand
GGAGCGCGGTGAGCCGCTCGCGGAGCGATCCGCCGTTGGCGGCCGGCTGGGCGAGCAGCGTCGCCATGTCGTCCAGCGTGTCCAGCGCTCCCGAGTCCAGCTGCACCACGGCGTCCGAGTGCTCCGCCACGAAGCTCGCGACCTCCTGCTCGCCGAAGCTCTCGGCGGCCTGTCGCAGCGCGCGGAGGGCCTGCCGGAGGGCGCGACGGACGCGGTCGCGCGCGATGTCGTCGCGCGCGGCGCGCGCGTCGCTCACGACGCGGCGCAGGTGCTCGCCCTGGCTCACCACCTCCAGCCGGAAACGCTCGGCCGGCGACGTGGGCGGGTTCGGCGCCGTGTCCACGACCGTGGCGCCGCCATCGCCGTAGAACAGCTCGGCGATCGGGATGACGCGGTCCGCGCCGGTCTCGCGCGCCTGCATGGCCTCGAGCGCCGCGGCGAACCGGCCGACGTCCGGGCTGGACTGGTCCAGCGACGTGCCGCCGCGAATGGACACCGCGATGCCCCGGAGCAGGGTGGCGGCGGCGCCGAGCAGCGCGACGCGCTCCGCGCTCAGGGTCGGCTCGCCGAGCTCCAGCGGGTGCGCGGCCTGCTCCGATGCCTCCAGCACCTCGGCGAGGGACGCATGATCCTTCACGCTCGCGATCCCGCGGAGCGCGCGCACCCGCCGCAGCACGTTGGTGGCGGCATCGCGGTCCGACGGCCGCGTGACGAGGAGCTCCAGGCCGGCGCCGATGTTGGCCGCCTCGGTCGCGAGGTAGCTGTCGTGGCCCGCCGTGGTGGGCGTCGCCAGGGGCGTGGCCGGACGGGTCGGGGCGTACCGCACCAGCTCGTCGATGCGGGTGCGGGCGCGGGCGTCGTCTGCGCTACTCCATGCGCGCACGTTGCGCAGGAGGATCTTCAGGTCGTCCACGGCGGCCACGAGCACGCCGCGCAGCGCCGGCGTCCACTGGAGCTGCTGCTCGCGCAGCGCGCGGCCCACGCGCTCCAGGCCGGCGGCGATCTCGGCGAGCGGGGCGCGCCGAGCCATCGTCGCGCTGCCGCGCAGGGCGCGCGCGCTGCGCTGCAGCGCCTCGGCGTCGATCCCCGCCTCGCCCGCCAGCAGCTGCGCGTCGATCTGCTCGATGTAGTCGCTGGCCTCGAGGATGAAGAAGTCGAGGAAGCCGCCGGGGGCCGTCATGCCTGCTCCAGTCGCATGTGCATAGTGAGCACGAAGTTAGGGCGCGCGGCGCGCCGCGTCCATGTCGACCCCGCGCGCCGCGTCCATGGCGGCGCGCAGCTCGCGCACCGCGGCCTCCAGCCCGATGAAGATGGCCCGCCCGATCACGTGGTGCCCGATGTTGAGCTCCTCGATCTCCGGAATGGCGGCCACGGGGCCCACGTTGGCGGTGGTGAGCCCGTGGCCGGCGTGCACGGCGAGCCCCGCCGACGCGGCGTGCTGCGCCCCGTACCGCAGCGCCTGGAGCGGGGCCGCGTCGTGCGGATGGTGCGCGTACGTGCCGGTGTGCAGCTCCACGGCGTCGGCGCCGAGGTCGCGGGAGCGCGCGATGCTGTCGCGGTCCGGGGCGATGAACAGGCTGCTCCGCACCCCCGCCGCACGGAGTCGCGCCAGCGCGTCGGCGAGGCGGGGCGCCGCGCCGGCCACGTCGAGGCCCCCCTCGGTGGTGACTTCCTCGCGCCGCTCGGGTACAAGGGTGACCGCGTAGGGACGAAGCCGTTCGGCCAGCGCGATCATCTCCGGGGTACAGGCGATCTCCAGGTTGAACACCGTGGTGACCGCGGTCGCGATGGCCTCGATGTCGGCGTCCTGGATGTGGCGCCGGTCCTCGCGCAGGTGGGCGGTGATGCCGTCCGCGCCGGCGCGCTCGCAGAGCGCCACCGCCTCCACCGGCACCGGCTCGGCACCGCGACGCGCCTGCCGCACCGTGGCGATGTGGTCGATGTTGATATAAAGCCGCTGGTGCGTCGTCTTCATGAGGATGCCGGCCGTTGCCGGAAGTCGATGGGCCGCGTTACCGTTCGCACACTAATGCGAGGAGAGACACGAGTGAGAAAGTTGATGCTTGGGCTGCTGCTGGCCAGCGCTGCCTGTTCCAGCACCACCACCACCAACCAGCCGATGGCGACGTCGACGCTGCCGCGCACCGGGCCCCGTCCGGCGCTCGACGCGTTCCTGTCCGCCGTCCGCGCCCAGGACCTCCAGGCGATGGCCGCCGCGTGGGGTGACAAGGACGGCGCGGTGCGCGACAGCAAGCGCCTCGGCCGCGACGAGGTGGAGCGCCGCGAGCTCATCATGATGTGCTACTTCAAGCACGACCAGTACCGCGTGCTCTCGGAGCAGCCGGCCGCCGCGGGCGAGCGCGTGCTGAACGTGCAGCTGACCAAGGGAACTCTCTCGCGGTCCACGAATTTCTACATGGTGAACGCCGGCGACCGCTGGTATGTCCGCACCGCGGACATGGATCCGGTCGCGGATCTCTGCAAGTCCAAGCCCTAGCGCGGCTCGCGGGCCGGTCAGAGCTCGGTGAGCTCCACCAGCACGCCGGCCGTGGCGCCGGGATGGATGAACGCGATACGTTTTCCTTCGGCGCCGAGGCGCGGCGTCTCGTCGATGAGCCGGATGCCCATCTGGCGGCAGCGGGCGAGCGTGCCGTCCAGGTCGTCGACGGCGAAGCAGATGTGATGGATGCCGGGGCCCCGCCTGGCGACGAACTTGCCGATCGGGGAGTCGGACGACCGGGCCTCGAGCAGCTCGATGAGCGACTCGCCGGCCTGCAGGCCGGCGATGCGGGCGCCGTCGGCATCCGCGAGGGGAACCTCGGGGAGGTCGAGCAGCTCGCGGTAGAAGGGCAGGATGGCAGCAAGGTCCGCGACGGCGATGCCGACGTGGGCGATGCGGGTGGCGCGCGCGGGAACGGGTCCGTCGGTCATGGAGTGCGCTGGCAGGGGTCGGCTGGCGCTGAATATTAATTCTGGGGGCGGGGCCGGTCAGGCCCGCCGGGAGATTGACGGGATGTCCAATGCGACAGCGGTGACGGATGCGGATTTCGAGCAGGAAGTCGAGAAGCACGACGGCCTGACGGTGGTGGATTTCTGGGCGACCTGGTGCGGCCCCTGCCGCATGATCGCCCCGATCCTGGACCAGCTCGCGGTGGACTACAAGGACCAGGTCAAGGTGACGAAGCTCGACGTGGACGCCAACATCAAGACGGCCACGAAGTTCAACGTCCGCTCCATCCCCATGCTCCTGTTCTTCAAGGACGGCAAGGTGGTGGACCAGATCGTCGGCGCGGTGCCGCGCCAGGCGATCGAGGCCAAGTTCAAGCAGCACGCGGTGGCGTAGGGGCGGGTGCGGCCAGCGGCACGCCGCTGGCCGTTGCCCCACAGCTGGACGGTGAGCACATTTGGGGTCGGGGCGACCGTCGTCGCCCCGGCCCCTTTTCCCGCCCAATGCCCGCCAACGTCGCCGGCCTGCGCTACCCGTACACGCGCGTCCTCCTGCCTCGCACGCGGCTCGCGTACGTCCATCTCCGCAACCTTCTGACCGACGCCAAGCGCGACCGCGCGGCGCGCGTCTCGGGGTACGTGGCGATCTGGCTGCCGGAGGAGTTCGTCGTGCTGTACCTGCAGCACGGCGAGCTGGTGAACGCCAGCCTGCACGACGGCAAGACCTTCCACTCGCTCGCGATCAGCGCGGCGGTGGAGAAGGTGCCGGCCGAGCCGGAGTACGGCGAGATCTGCTTCCACGAGGCCGACGACGAGCAGCTCGCGTGCATGTACGCCTCGCAGACGGGCGCCCCCGAGCCGTTTCCCCCCGAGCTGCGCGCCAGCGATCCGGCGGCGCTCTTCCCCTTCCTCATGGCCTCCACCTGGGACGGGCTCCTGGAGATCGCGAGCGACCGCGGGGTGAACTACCTGGTGTTCCGGAACGGCGTCGTGCAGCACGCGTACCTCTCGGGCGCCGCACAGGGCACCATGGTGGAGCGCGTGAGCGCGCTGTTCGACGTGGAGCATCGCGCGCTGCACCTGACCGTGCGCCGCTGGGCGCCGCCCGGCCCGCTCCCGGTGCAGGCGCCCACGGGCCTCGTGCAGGCCTATCGCGACCTGGCCACGCAGCTCGTGCTGCGCCTCGTGGCCGACGGACGGGAGAGCGCGCCGGCCATCGCGGAGCATGCGCGCGCCACGCTCGTCGCCACGCATCCCGCGCTGGACGGGCTCTCGTTCAGCGGGCGCACGCCCCGCGCCGTGGTCGCCGACGCGGCGGACCTCACCAGCGGCATCGCCGCGCTGGTCAACGAGCTGCTCTGGACGGCCACCGACCAGGAGGGCAACGGCCCCGAGCAGATGCTGCGCGAGCTGACCCACGAGCGCCGCCACCTCTTCCAGTCCGCCGGCCTGTTCGACCGCCTCGCGTGGAAGCTGAGCTGAGCGACGCCCCCGGCACGGCGGGCGGCGCGGGGGGCACGCTGTACGTGGTGAGCACCCCCATCGGCAATCTCGGCGACTTCACCTTTCGGGGCGTGGAGACGCTGCGCAGCGTGGCGGCGGTGCTGGCGGAGGACACGCGCCACACCATCACCCTGCTCAGGCGCTACGAGATCCGCACGCCGCTCGTGGCATATCACGAGCACAACGAGGCGAAGACGACGCCGGCGCTGGTGGCCCGCCTCCTCGCGGGGGAGAGCCTGGCGCTCGTCTCCGATGCGGGCACGCCGCTCCTGTCCGACCCGGGCGCGCGGCTCGTGCGCGCCGCCGTGGAGGCGGGGGTCCCCGTCTCGCCTGTGCCCGGCGCCTCGGCGCTCCTTTCGGCGCTCGTGGCCAGCGGGATGGAGATGGAGCGCTTCACGTTCTACGGCTTCCTGGCGCGGAAGGGCGCGGAGCGACGCGCGGCGGTGGACGAGATCGCCGGGCTGCGCCATGCGGCGGTGCTGTACGAGGCGCCGGCGCGCGTCGCCGAAACGCTGGCCGAGCTCGCTCGCGCCGGTGCGGGGGAGCGAGGCTGCGTGGTGGCCCGCGAGCTGACCAAGCAGTACGAGGAGGTGCGGCGCGGAACGGTGGCGGCCCTCGCGGCGTACTACGGAGATGCTGGGCCACGCGGAGAGGTCGTGATCGTGATCGCTGGAGCCGTTGCCCCCGCCGGGGCGAGCGCGGCCGTGCTGCGCGCGCGCGCCGCGGTGCTGCGCGCCGAGGGCCGGAGC
>JAQBPZ010000391.1 GCA_028287225.1 Gemmatimonadota bacterium | reverse complement strand
TCCAGCTTGCGCGGGCGCGGCGCCGAGGGCGCCGACGCCTGCCGGGGCTCGGCGACCGGTCGGGCCGGCGCTCTCCCCTGGGCGGGGTGGTCGGCAGATGGTTGATCGGACATGGTGCGCTCTCCGGTAGGTAGGCTGAAGCCGCTCGTGACTGCCGTGAATGCACCAACCATGCTAGCGTCGAGCAGCGCTCGCGCCGGACGCGGCAGGGGGGGAGGCCCCGCGGGAATGCGAATTGCCCCCTTCGCCGCCGGCGCGAACCCCGCGCTTTCCCTGTCACACCGTTTCCCACCATGGCCACCACCTCCGCAGTCCAGTCCCCCGAATCCGGCTCCGACGTGGATGCGTCCGACCTGCGCGTCTCGCGCGTCCGACCACTGCGCGGCCCCAACTACTGGCGCCTCGCGCCGGTCATCGCGTGCGACGTCCGCTGCGGATCGCTGGAAGGGCTGAGCACCGCCGACCTGCCGGGCTTCAGCGACCGGCTCGTGACCGCGCTGCCCACCCTCTCCGAGCATCCGTGCAGCCGCGGATCGGCGGGCGGCTTCGTGGAGCGGCTCTACGAGGGCACCCGCCTGCCGCACGTGCTCGAGCACGTGGCGCTGGAGCTGCAGACGCTCGCCGGCAGCGACGTGAGCTTCGGCCGTGTGGTGCCGTCGGGCGACGAAGGCGTGCACTGGGTGATCGTGGCGTACGAGGAGGAAGCGGTAGGGGTGGAGAGCATGCACGAGGCCGGGCGCCTCGTCCGCGCCTGCATCAGCGGGGAGCCGATCGACACCGCGCAGATGATCGAGGACCTCCAGCGCATGTACGAGTCGGTCCGCCTGGGCCCGTCCACGGGCTCCATCGTGGAGGAGGCGCGCCGACGCGGGATTCCCGTCCGCCGCCTCAACTCCCGGTCGCTCGTGCAGCTCGGCCTCGGCCGCAACCTGCGGCGCATCCAGGCGACGGTCACGGACCGCACGAGCTCAATCGCCGTGGACATCGCGCAGGACAAGAACGAGACGAAGCGCGTGCTCGGCAACATCGGCCTTCCGGTGCCGCGCGGCGATGCGGTGCGGACGCTGGAAGGCGCGCTGGAAGTGGCTGAGGAGATCGGCTACCCGGTGATCCTGAAGCCGCTCGACGCCTCGCACGGCCGCGGCATCTCCACGCGGCTGGGGGGGCCGGACGAGCTGCGCGCCGCATGGGACGAGGCCGCGGCATTCGGCCGGCGCATCGTGGTGGAGCAGTTCGCCGACGGCAACGACCACCGCGTGCTCGTGATCGACGGCAAGGTGGTCGCGTGCGCCGAACGGGTGCCGGCCCGGGTGTTCGGCGACGGGCGGCAGACGATCCGCGCGCTCATCGCGAAGGAGAACACGGATCCGCGCCGCGGCATCGGGCACGCCAAGATCCTCACGCACCTGCCAGCCGACAGTGCCACGGAGCGCTACCTCGCGATGAGCGGGCGGACCCTGGACACCGTGCCGGCCGCGGGAGAGGAGGTGTGGCTTCGGCAGACGGCCAATCTCTCCACCGGCGGCACGTCGATCGACCGCACGGAAGAGATGCATCCGGACAACGTCACGGCGTGCGAGATGGCCGCGGCGGCCGTGGGGCTGGACATCGGGGGCATCGACGTGATGAGCCCCGACATCTCGGTGCCGTTCCGCGAGAACAAGGCGGTGATCATCGAGGTCAATGCCGGCCCCGGCATCCGGATGCACACGCACCCCACGGAGGGCAAGCCGCGGAACGTCGGCGCGCCGATCGTGGAGATGCTGTATCCGCCCGGGACCGACTCCACGATCCCGGTCATCGCGGTGACCGGCACGAACGGCAAGACGACGACGACGCGGCTGATCGCGCACCTCTTCCGCAACATGGGCCGGACGGTGGGCTTCACCACCACCGACGGCGTGTACCTCCAGAACCGGCTCGTCATGGAAGGCGACATGACCGGGCCGTTCGCCGCGAACATCATCCTCACGAACCCGACGGTGGAGGTCGCGGTGCTCGAGACGGCGCGCGGGGGCATTCTCCGCGCGGGCCTCGGCTTCGACGAGGTGGACGTGGGCGTGGTGCTGAACGTGAGCGCCGACCACCTCGGCCTGCGCGGCATCCACACGGTGGAGCAGCTCGCGGCGGTGAAGAGCGTGGTGCCGGCGATCACCAAGCGCGAGGGGCACGCGGTGCTCAACGCCGACGATCCCCTGGTCTATGCGATGCGCGAGCGCACGGGGGCGGACATCGTGCTCTTCTCCGCGAGCGAGTACGGCGAGAACGAGATCGTCACCGATCACGTGACGCGCGGCGGCATCGCGGCCGTGGTGGAGGAGGACACCTTCGTCATCCGTCGCGGACGGCTGCGCATCCCGATCGCCGCCGAGCACGACGTGCCCCTCACCCTCGGCGGCGCGGCGCGGTTCCAGCGCGACAACGTGCTCGCCGCGATGGCGGCGGCGTACGTGCAGGGCATGCGGTACGACGACATCCGCGCGGGGCTGCTCTCGTTCTTCCCGTCGCCGACGACGACGCCGGGCCGGATGAACATGATCCAGGTGCGCGGCGGCGGGCGGGTGCTCGTGGACTACGCGCACAACGCCGCGGCGATCGCCGGGCTGGTGGACTTCGTGTTCCGCACGCCGGCCGCCAACCGGTACTGCGTGCTGACCGTGCCGGGCGACCGCCGCGACGAGGACATCCGCGAGGCGGGGCGCCTGTGCGCGCGCTTCGACAAGGTGATCATCAAGGAGGACATCGACCGTCGGGGACGCGGGCGCGGCGAGATCGCGCGGCTGCTCACCGAGGGGCTCGTGGCGGGGGGGCTGGAGCCGGACCAGGTGGAGGTGATGTACGAGGAGGACGAGGCCATCAACCGCGGCCTGGACCTGATCGGCGAGGACGACCTGCTCGTGATCCATGCCGACAAGGTGAAGGCGACGCTCGAGGTGGTGCGCGCGCGCGCGGTGCAGGGCGCGTGACGACCGCGATGGAGACGGAGCGGCCCCCCGCGTCCACGGAGATCCGGATGACGGGGCTCCACGCGACCCGCGGCGCGAACTTCTGGTCGCTGCGGCCGGTGACGCGCATGGACCTCGTGGTCGGCGCGTACGACGACCTGTCGTCCGCGGAGGTGCCCGGGGTGCGAGAGCGGCTCGTGAAGGCGATGCCGGGGCTGATCGAGCACCGCTGCTCCATCGGGGAGCGGGGCGGCTTCGTGCTGCGGCTGCGGCGCGGCACCTACGCGCCGCACATCATCGAGCACGTCGCGCTGGAGCTGCAGACGATGATGGGGCACGAGGTGGGGTACGGGCGCACGCGTGGCGGCGACGTGGAGGGAGAGTACACCCTGGTGTTCGAGCACGTGCACGAGCAGGTGGGGCTCCGCGCGGCGGCACTGGCGCTCGAGACGGTGCAGCAGGCGTTCGACGGGGTGCTGGAATCCGTGGATGCCGCCGTGGCGGAGCTGCGGGCCATCGCCGACACGTCGGACACCCCGCCGCTGCGCCACCGGGTGCTCTGCGGGGTGACCGGGGGCGACGGGCGGGCGGAGGCGCAGCGCCTGCTGCGCGAGCGGCTGGACGATCCCGCGGCGCTCGTGATCGACGTGGCGCCGAACTATCTTCTTCAGGCAGGGCTGCCGTACGCCCGATCACGCATGGCGATCATCCTCGATGCGGCGCTGGCCGACGTTCCCGAGCGCTATCGCGAGGAGGAGCGGGCCGTTCGCCTCGTCAACATCCTCTCGGACGCGGTGGAGCGTGACGGCATGGTGATCTGTCCGGCAAAGGCGTGGGAGATCCAGGACTACGCGCGCGAGGCGGACTGTCGCATCGCGATCTTCTCCACCGACGACAACGTCTCGCGGCGCGACGCCAAGCTCGCACGCGCCATCGGACGGGTGCGCGACGGCCGCATCATCATCGAAGGGTGCGGCGACGACGAGGATGCGGGCCCGGTGGCCCCGGCCATTCCGGTCACCTCCCAGGTTGCCGCGGCGCTGGCCGCCGCCACCATGCTGAGTGAATGCAGCCGGTGAAGGATTCGTCGGTTCCCCGGATCGACTCGCCGACCTTTTCCTCCAGCGAGTCCCGTGCGGCCACCGGGACGCTCGTCCTGATCGGGGGCGCATGCACGCCGGACGGCATGGCGCTCCGCTCCTTCGTGGATGCCGTGGAGCGGGTGGGCGGCCCGATCATCGGCATCACGGCCGCGTCGGCGGACCCCGAGGGCAGCGCGGCGCTGTGGCGTGGCGACTTCGCGTCCATCGGGGTGACGGACGTCCACTTTCCGTGCGTGTCGCGCACCGACGCGAAGGTGGACCGCGAGACGGCGGCCCGCATCGACGACGCGGCCGGCGTATTCCTTGGCGGTGGCGACCAGGTGAAGCTCGTCGCGACGCTGAGCGGCACCCGGACCTGCAAGGCCATGAAGGCGCTCTTCCACCGTGGCGGCGTGGTCTGCGGCACGAGCGCGGGGGCCGCGGCGCTCACGTCGCTCACGATGGCCGGCGGCGAGATCGACAACGAGGGCAACCTCGTGGAGCAGTACATCGGGCCGGGCTTCGGGCTGCTCGGCTACGAGGCCATCATCGACACGCACTTCTCGCAGCGTCGCCGCCTCCAGCGGCTCTTCGTCGTGATCGGGGGAAACCCGCAGCTCCTCGGCCTCGGCCTCGACGAGAACACCGCGCTCGTGGTGCGCGGCGAGGTCGGCGAGGTGGTGGGCGCGGGCGGGGTGACCTTCGTCGACGGGCGCGACAGCGTCCGCTTCGACAACGCGGGCGACCTGGAGCAGGGCCGCCAGCTCACGCTCAGCCACCTCCGCGTGGGCATCGTGGGCACGCGCTACCACCTGAACCTGGCCCGGCGCGAGCTGCAGGTGCTCGTGACGGGCGAGGCGAACTCGCACCTGCGGCAGGTGCGGGACGCCGAAGTGACGGCCTGAACGGCAAGGGCGTTTGCGGTCTGGTGACGGCTTGAACTGCAACGGCGTTTGCGGTTTGCAGTGAGCGGTGTGCAGTCAGACCTCGGGACGCCGCTACCGCTCACCGCCAACCGCAAACGCCGTTGCGTCCCTACTCGTCTCCCGCCGCCTGCAGCTGCCGCTCGTACTGCTCGGCGGGCTGGAAGCTCGGCGTGCGTGTCACGAGGTCGAACCCGTCACCCTGGCTGAGCACGTGCACGGTCAGGCCGAACGAGGAGAGCGTGCGGTCAGCCTCGCCCCCTTCGCCGATGTTGGAGTAGGTGGTGGTGGACGCGTCCACGACGTACGCGGCGCCGTCGCCCAGCACCTCGAAGCGGCTCGAGTTCTCCACGATGATCGCGGTGTTCTCGTCGATGCCGATGCCGAGCATGCGCGGGTTCTGGCTCACCGCGCCGATCAGGCGCGCCATGCGCCCCCGCTGCGCGAAGTGCTGGTCGATCAGCATGTCGCGCGCGAGCCCGAAGCCGGGCGCCATGAGGAGCGCCGACTTGATCTTGTACGACTCGTCGTGGCCGCCCTGGACCATCATCGTCTCGCTCATCACCGACGCGCCGGCCGAGGTGCCGGCGATCACGCCCCCGTTCTCGTAGATCTCGAGGATCCGCGAGAACACCGGGGTGTCGCCGACCTGGCTCGTGATCTTGAGCTGGTCGCCGCCGGTGAAGAACACTCCGGTGGCGCCCTCGAGGATGCGCATCAGGCGCGGCTCGCTCGCCTCCTCGCGCCGGTCGATGGAGAGCCGGAACACGTGCGGCACCCCGAGCGCGCGAAACGCCTTCTCGTAGTCCTCCCACAGCGCGTCCGGCTCGCTGCTCGCCACGTCGCACACCACGATCTTGCCATCCTCGCCGAGCCGCCGCGCGACCTCGCCGAGAATCAGCTTCTCGCCGGTCCGGTCCTCGTGGCCGCCGATGATGACGAGACTGCCGCCGCCCCTGGAGCCGGCGCGTGACGGGCTCAGGGGCCGTTCAGAGAACTTCCTGGTCTTCCGCTTGGCGTCCATGGCGTTGGGGGCTCGGGTGACCCATCCAGTGTTACAAAGGGCGTGCCTGATGTTTCCCGCCATTCGGTCTGGCTCCCCGCCGACCCCCGCGCCATCTTCCCTGCCGCAGACCTCCCCCGGACCCCGCCGATGCCCGCCTCCGCCCTCCGCCCGCGCTCGGTCACCGAGATCGTGGACGCCGCGTTCCAGATCTTCCGCGCCCACGCCGGCGCGCTGGTGATGTGCTCCGCGGTTGCGTACATCCCCACGCTGTTCGTCCGTTTCCTCCTGCTTCGGGACCTCCAGAGCCTCGGCACGCCGGACCCGTCGCGCCTCGGCGAGCTGGCCGCGCACACCGGCTACACCTGGCTCGCCACCATCCTCAGCTACGCCCTCATGACGGCGACGCTCACGATCTGCGCGTCGCAGGCGTACCTGGGCGAGGAGGTCGACGTGGCGGCCGCGGTGCGCCGCGTCGCCTCCCGACTGCTGCCCTTCCTCGTGGCGACGCTGCTCGTCTCGGCGCTCACGCTCGTGGCCTTCGCGTTCCTCTTCTTTCCCGCGATGTACGTGACGGCGCGCTACTTCGCCGTCGCGCCGGCGATGCTGCTCGAGGACCGCGGCATCTTCGGCGCGATGTCGCGATCGAGCGAGCTCTCGTTGCGCCGCAAGTGGCACATCCTCAACACGCTCGGTCTCGTGATCCTCATCTACTTCGTCCTGCTCGTGGGGCTCACGCTGGTGTCCGCCATGATCGGGGGGGTGGCGGTGCAGGCGATCCTGGGCGCGGTGGTGACGATCTGCATCTATCCGGTCATCGCGATCACCGGCGTGCTGCTCTACTACGACGCACGCATCCAGAGTGAGGGACTGGACATCGAGCTGATGGCCGACGCGCTCGGGCCGGCTCCGACACCGCTCGTCCGCTGAGTCGCTCGCTCCGATGATGCAGGTGGCGGCCAGGGCCTGGCCGGCGGGGATGGTGCACGACACGGTCGCGGCCGTGCTGCGCACCGCTCCCTTCCGGCGCTCGGCACAGTCCACGATGCTCGAGCGCATCCTGGCCTGGCTGGTGCAGGGCCTGGAGTGGCTGGCGCGCTACCTGGAAGGCGTGCCGGGCGGCCGCACCGCGGTGATCTGGGTCGCCGCGCTCGTCGCGGTGCTCATCGCCGCGCGGCTGCTGCTGG
>JAQBPZ010000381.1 GCA_028287225.1 Gemmatimonadota bacterium | reverse complement strand
TACGTGGGGGGCGTGGCCGGCGACGAGGACGCGCGGCCGAGGAGCAGCGCAGCCCCGATGAGCAGGTGCACCGCCGCCGACACGGCGATCGGCCGCCGCAGCGAGGGTGCCGGGGGCGCCCCGACGTTCACGGCGCGGTCTCTGGTTCTGTCACCAGCCCGACGTCACCGACGCCGGCGGCACGCATCACCGCAATGACCTGCGTCACGACGCCGTACGGGACGCCCGCGTCGCCGCGCAGGTACACCCCGTCCTTCGCGCGCCCGCCCGCCAGCGCGCGGAACGACGCCCGGAACTCCGGCAGCGTCATGCGCGTGTCGCCCACGAAGATCATCCCCGCGCGGTCCACCGTCACCACGAGCCCGCTCTTGGATTCGAGTGGCCGCGCGTCGGCCTTCGGGAGCGCCACGTCGACACCGCCCTGCATCATGGGCGCGGTGATCATGAAGATCACGAGCAGCAGGAGCATCACGTCGATCAGGCTCACGACGTTGATCTCCGAGTTGAGCGCGAGCCCTTCGCGCCGCCGGCGGCGGCTCATGCTAGAGCCGCCCCTCGCGCACGAGCATGGAAATCACCGTGGTGCCGAACCCCTCGAGCAGGTTGTCCAGCCGATTGAGCCGGCTCGCGAGGATGTTGTAGCCGAACGTCGCCGGAATGGCGACGGTCAGCGCTGCGGCCGTGGCCACCAGCGCCTCGGCGACGCCCGGCGCCACCGCGGCGAGGTTGCCCGATCCGCTCGTGGCGATGCCGACGAAGGCGCTGATCACGCCGAGCACCGTCCCGAGCAGGCCGATGAGCGGGCTGGCGGACCCAATGGTCGCGAGCCACGGCAGGAAGCGCCCCAGGCGATCCCGCTCCGCGAGCGACTCGGCATCGAGCACCAGGCGGAGCGTCTCCACGCGCGACATGGACTGCGCCACGGGGGTGGACGCCGTGGCGTGGCCCTCGCCGACGAACTGGATGGCACGCACGAGCGTGCGCTGCGCGGCGTTCGGCGCGCCCAGCCGCGCGGTGACCGCCGCTTCATCGATGCGCGGCGAGCGTTCCACCTCCCGCGCGAAGCCGGTGGCGCTCGTCAGCGACCGCGTGAGCTCGCGGCCCACCCCGAACATGATGGCCCAGCTCACGAGCGAGAGGACCACCAGGATGGTGAGCACGACCTGCGTGGCCGTGCTGGAGTGCACGATGAGGTCCTTCGCCGACGTCGGGACGGCGCCGGCGGCCTGGAGGAGGAGCATCACCGCGCCCCCGCCGGACGGGCCGCGGCATGCCGCGCCGCGAACCACTCGTAGCTGCGCGACAGACCGTCTTCCAGCGACACCACCGGGCGCCATGCCAGCTCGCGCGCCGCCTTGGTGACGTCCACGAACGACTCCTGCTGCTCGCCGGGCCGGTGCGGCGCGAACTCCAGGGGCACGTTGCTCCCCGCCGCCCGCTTGAGGATCTCCGCGATGCGCAGCACCGGCGTTCCGACGCCGGTGCCGATGTTGTACGCGCGCGTATCCACGAGCGCGGCCGCCGGCAGCGTGCCGGTGGAGGCGCGCATGACCGCGTCCACCACGTCGCTCACGAACACGTAGTCGCGCGTCTGCCGGCCGTCGCCGAAGATGGTGAGCGGCTGCCCGTCCAGGATGCGCCCGCAGAAGATGGCCACCACGCCCGCCTCGCCGTGCGGGTCCTGCCGCGGCCCGTACACGTTGCCGAAGCGCAGGGCAACGGTGTCCAGCCCGTGAATGCGGGCGTAGTACGCCAGGTAGAGCTCCACCGACAGCTTCGCGATGGCATACGGGGAATCGGGGTTCTTCGCGAACTCCTCCGCGTTCGGGGGCGTCGTCTGGTCGCCGTAGATGACGCCACCCGTCGACGCGAACAGCACGCGCGTCGCCGGCGAGTCGTGCCGCACGGCCTCGAGGAGCCGGAGCGAGCCGACGATGTTGGTGCCGGCGTCGAACACCGGGTCCGCGACGCTCTTGCGCACGTCCATCTGCGCGGCGAGGTGCACCAGCACGTCCGGCCGCGTGCGCGACACCAGCTCGGCGGCGCCCGGCCCCGTGATGTCGAGCTCGTGGAAGGTCGCGCCGGCGGGCAGGTTCTCCCGCTTGCCCGTGGCGAGGTTGTCGACGATGTCGACGGCCCACCCGTCCGCCAGGAAGCGCTCGGCGGTGTGCGAGCCGATGAACCCGGCGCCGCCAGTGACCAGGACGCGGCGCGTCACTCGCCCGCCTCCTCGTCCCGCGTGGCCGGCCGCGACACGGGCTCGGCCGCGGCGGCGCGCTCGTCGAGCGCAAAGAGGTATCGCGCGGCATCGACGACGCCGAGACCGCGACCATTGGCCGCGGCGGCGCGTAGCCGGACGCTGGGCTCGTGGAGGAACTTGTTCATGAGGGATTGGGAGAAATGCTCGACTACGGCGCGCTGCTCGGGCGAGAGGTCGCCCAGCCGCCGCATGGCCTGCTGGAGCTCTCGCTCGCGCATGCGGTTCATCTCGTCACGGAACTGCGTCAGCACCGGCACGGCGGCGAGCCCGGCGACCCACTGCCAGAACTTCTCCACCTCCTCGCCGATCACCCCCTCCGCCGCGGGCAGCTCGCCGTGGCGGCGCTGGAGATTGGCGCTGACCACGGCCTGGAGGTCGTCCATGTCGTACAGGAACACGTTGTCCAGCTTCGCCACCGCCGGGTCCACGTCGCGCGGCATGGCGATGTCGAGGATGCAGAGCGGGCGGTCGCCCCGGCGCGCGACGGCCGTGCGCACGCGCTCCGCGCTCACCACGGGTCGCGGCGAGGCCGTGGAGCACAGCAGCAGGTCGACGTCGGCAAGCGCATCCCACGCGTCATCGTAGTGCACCGCCGTCGCACCGTACTGCGCGGCGAGCACCACGGCGCGCTCGAAGGTGCGGTTCGCGACGACGGCGGCGCGCACGCCCTCGTGCTGCAGCGACGCGAGCGCGAGCTCCGCCATCTCGCCGGCGCCCAGCACCATCGCCCGGCGACCGGCGAGGCTGCCGAAGATCTTCTTGGAGAGCTGCACCGCGGCGGAGCTGATGCTGAGCGCCCCGTGGCCGAGCGTCGTCTCGCTGCGGACCCGTCCCCCCGTGAGGAGCGCCGACTGGAAGAGCCGGTTGAGCACCGCGCCCGACGCCCGGCGGCTGGCCTCCCATGCGTCGCGCACCTGCCCGTGGATCTGCGCCTCCCCCACCACCATCGAGTCCATGCCCGCCGCGACGCGGAACAGGTGTGCCGCCGCCTCGCGATCCCGGTGCACGTACCCGTACCCGCTCGCTTCCGCACCGAGCCGCTCCGCGAGCAGCTCCCACGCCGCCGGCGCGCACTCATCCTCTCCCTCCACGAGGTAGAGCTCCGTGCGGTTGCACGTGGAAAGGAGCACGCCTTCGCGCACCCCCGCCACGCTGCGCAGCCGCTCCAGCGCGGGCACGACTTCCGCCGGCCGGAAGGCGAGCCGCTCGCGCACGTCGAGCGGCGCGCCATGGTGGCTCACGCCGAGCACGATCACCGCCACGCTGACACCAGGGCGCTCATCGCCATCTCGCCAGCCGTGCCTCGAACGTCCCCTCGTCCACCGCGTCGCAGAACCCCGCGCCGAGCAGGTCGGACGACAGCTCGCGCCAGCGAGCCGCGCCGCCGTCGGCAAGGAGCGTGTCACGCATCGACGACAGCGCGTCCAGGGCGCGCGCGTACCGCGCGTCGAAGCGCGCCGCGATCGCGTCGCGGATGCTTGCCGCGGCGGCAGGCACGCCAGCGCTGACGCCGACCGTGAGGCCGCCGCTCCGGTGCGCGGCCATCACCGCGAAGCTGCCCTCCGACGCCACGTCGGCCACGTTGACGAGGCGGTGCGCAGTACGCGCCTCGGCGGCGACCGCGGCGTTCGTGGCGCGATGGTCGGTGGCGGCGATCACGAGATCCGCCTCGCCCACGTCACCACTCTCGTACGAGCGCTCCAGCAGCGCGACGCGGCCCGCGTCGGCGAGCGCGCGCATGGCGTCGCCCACCACCGGGGCGATCACGCGCACCCGCGCCCCCCCACTGGACAGCGCGCCGGCCTTTCGCGCGGCCACGGCGCCGCCGCCCACCACGAGCACCTCGAGCGACGCGGCCTCGACGAGAATCGGGATGCCGCTCACAGGAATCGCCCTCTCCCGTTCGTCTCCGCCACGCGGAAGGCAACATAGAGGAGCACGACGGCCGCGAACGAGATGCTGGAGTAGATGGCCGCGCGGCGGGCCTGCCATCCGCCCACCACGCGTCCCAGCGCGATGCCCGAGACGGCCAGCCACGCGCCGGTGGCCCAGATCACCTTGAGCACGCTCAGCTCGCGGTAGGCCAGCGAGTAGGTGACGGCCAGCACCACGCCGAGGGTGAGCCCGAGCCATCCGGCGACGGCGGCGACGTGATTCACGCGATCGAGCGTCGCGAGCGGGGGAAAGAAGCGGTAGATGGCGCCGAAGCGCCGCGACTTGAGGTCGCGGTGCTCCACGAGGTACATCAGCCCCGCCGCGGCGGCGGTGCCGAACGCCGCGATGCCGAGGAAGCTGAGGGCGATGTGGGCCACGAGCCATGCGCCGCGCGCGCCCGCCGGCTCCACGCCCGGCACCATGCCCATGAGGTTCGCGACGAGCGTCGGGATGGCGGCGAGCGGTGCGGCGACGAGGGTGAGCGTCACGTCCCTCGCCGCCAGCTCCACGACGAGCAGCGTCGCCGCCAGCACGAAGCCGGCGAACGAGAGCGAGGGCCCCAGTCCGGTGAGCGGGAGCTGTCCCACGCGCAGCACGTAGGCCGCGAGCGCGGCGGCATGCGCGAGCACGCCGATGCCCAGCAGGGTGACGACGCCACGGACGGGGGCCGCCACCGGACGCGCGAACGGCGTCGCGGCGAGGGCCGCGGCGGCGAGATACAGCGTGATGGCGATGAAATGGGCGATCGCGGTCATGGCCCTTCAATGTAACGGAAACGCCCGATGGCCGGGATCATCGACCGACGCGCGCACGAGAGAGGGCCAGGCACCGGATGACCGGTGCCTGGCCCTCTGCACATCCGGTCGCTGCGAACGTTACGGCATGCGCCCGATCACACGGACGCGCTCACCCGCGCGGATCATCGGCTGCTCCTGCGAGAGGATGCGCGCCGTGCTGCCGTAGGCCGTCACGCGCACCACCTGCGCGGTCGCGATGGCGACTTCGGGAAGGACCGGACCGTCGTCCTCCTTCGGAAGCTGGCGCTCGCGGTAGACCAGGACCTCGTCGCCCACCTTCATGCCGTCGCGGGCAGCGAGATCGAACAGGATGTAGTAGTTGAGCGAGGGCAGGTCCACGTCGCGCTGGATCGCCCGGATCTTCGTGCTGCGGAGCGTGTTGCCCGGCACCTGCACCGGCACGCCGGTGAGGGCGGTGCCCGCCGTGTCGAGCGGGATGATGCGGTCGTCGGCGTTGAGCTGCGTGTAGAGCTGCACCACCTGGACGATGGCGGCCTCGCCCTGCTGCGGCGCGCGCACGACCTCGACCACCGCGCTGGGAATGACCACCGTGCCCACGTCCTCGATGTCGTCCGCGAGCGTGTACGCGACGAAGCGTTCGCGCTCGGCGGCGAGGGCGCCGGCGGGGGGCACCATCAGCAGCTTGTCGTAGAGCTGGAAGTTGGTGGTGCCGCGGGGCTTCGCGATGCCGGGGATGTCGGCGGTGAAGAGGAGCCGTCCCGTGGTGGAGGGCCCGCCGTGGCGATCGAAGTACGGGGCGCGGAGCACGTCACCGTGCGGAACGCGCGGCTGCGACACGCCGGAGGCGAAGCCGGGGCGGGAACGCACCATCGTCCGCGTGGAGAAGACCGTCGGCGAGTTGGGGCGCCGCGGCTCCTCGGCCACCGGCGCGCCGTCGGGCGCGGCGACGGCGACCTGGGCGGCGCGGCCCGGCAGCTTCAGGACCTCGCTGGGATAGATCCAGTGCGGGTCGTCGATCTGGTCGGTGTTGAGGCGGTAGATCTCGGGCCAGAGGTACGCGTCGCCCAGGTAGGTCTGCGCGAGGTCCCACAGGGTGTCGCCGCGCTTCACGGTGTGCGTGCCGGCGTCGGGACGCGCGTCGGGACGGACGTCCTGGGCGCGGGCGGCCACCGGCAGGGCGAGGGCGAACAGGGCGGCGGCGGGGAACAACCGGCCGTGACGAGGAATCTTCACACGCTCGAGGGCATGGGACACGACTTGTGCGCCGCCAGCGGCGGCGGGGCTGCAGGTTAGACGATCGGAACCGGAATGAGAAACCGGGGGGGCGTGGCGGCGCCCCCGGACTCCGCTCTCTGGGTTCCCGCGCCTGCCCAGCATTCCGTGCAATTCCCGGGGCGGCAGGAGGCGCAGTCCCCGAGACCTCCGCGTCCTCCGCGTCCTCCGCGGTTCAAGCTCTTCAACAGCTGTGAACCGCGGAGGACGCGAAGGACGTTGGGAAGTCTGCGCCGAAACGTGCGAGGCGGCCAGGGACAAGACGGCGGGCGCTGCCGCTACCTGTAGAAGGGCGGCGCCCCGGCGGCCCTCAGCCGCGCGCTCTCCGCCTTGCGCTTCGCCTCGAATTCCGCGTGGCACCGCGACACCGTCTCTCGCCCGGCACTCACGGCCCTCGCCCACGCCACGCTGTCCACGTTCGCGCGGATCGCGCGGCCCACCGAGTCGGCATAGGCATGCGACTGCCAGCTTCCCTGAGCCGCGCGCAGGGCGAGCTCGCCGACGGCGGCGGCCGTGTCACCCACGGCCAGCAGGGCCTCGCCGCGTCGCTGATGCGGCATGAGGGAGTAGCACTGCTCCGGGAACCCGGGGAGGCTCACCGCCGTGTCGGCGTACGCGAGCGCCGCACGCGGGTTCCCGTCGAGCCGCGCCAGCACGGACAGGTCGGCGTAGGTGTCCCGCCGGCGCCAGACGCACTGGGAGACCCAGAACTCCCGCGAAGACCGCTCCGGATACGCGCCCGGGCGAAGGTCGCACGACTCCTTGGTGCGCCGGGCGAGATAGGTGCGCGCCGCCGGCCGGAGCGCCGGATCCTTCAGCAGCGAGGCGTCGAAGTAGTCGCGATAAAACGCGAACGGTACGGTTGCGCTGCCGCTCCAGTTGCGGGCGGCCCACCGCGTCACCGCGGCCGTGTCGCCGGCACGGGCCGCGATCGAGGCCATCTCGCCGCTCGACTCGTGGTGGCCGTTCCGCTCCCACAGGGTATCCGCCGCCGGCAGGCCGCGGCGGATGAGCGGCATGGTGCCGGGCTCGTTGAACATGCCGGCGAGCATCTGCGCGTATACCATCAGCGTGCGGGGGTCATCCGGATGCTCGCGAACGAGCCGCATGACCCAGCGGCGCGATTCGGTGGGCTCCGAGATGCGCTGGCCGAACATCACCATCGCGAGCTCGCGGTCCGCGCTCACGGCCGGCTGCGCCATCAGCCGCTGCTCGAACTTCACGTACTGGCGCTCGCCTCGCTTGAAATACGCGATGACGTCGTCGATGACCCGCTTTCCGCCGACGCGACGGTCGGCCGCGTACCCGATCGGCTCCGACGGGTAGTACCGGATGAGGGTATCGGCCACGCTGTAGCCGCCGGGCACCGGGCTCCCCCAGGCGCCGCCCAGAGCGGCCATGCCCGACAGGACGTCCAGACGCGGGCGGCCATCCGGCGCCGCGGCAACGAGCAGCGTGGGCGACCGCGTGGCGTACGGATCTCCCCGCTGCGCCCCGGTAACCGGGTCGCGCGGCGCCGGGATGAACCCGCCGCCCGCGGGCATGAGCTGAAGCGTGAGGCCGTCGAAGTCCGGCGACGTCACGAAGGAGCCGGCGTACGCCCCGTCGCCGCCACGGACGAGGGTGGCGAGGGAATCCATCAGCTCCAGGCCCCGCATCGACTCCCCTCGCGCCTCGGTCCAGCGCGGCACCGGGCGCCCCACGAGCAGCAGCCGATCCTGCGCCGGAAAGCTCGGCGAGGGCTCGAACCGGACCCGGACGGTCGCACCCGGCGTGGGGAGAGCCGGCGAGAATCGCCACCGCCCCTGCTTCGGCCCCGCCTGCAGCGTGCGGTGGAAGGGCGACGGAAGCAGCAGCGCGCCCATCACGGCGGCGGCGGTGGCAAGCAGGGCGGCACCGCGTCGGACGCCGCGCCGCGCGCGAAAGGGAACGGAGGCCGGATCTCGCTCGCGGACCGACGACACCGGGACCTCGTGCTGCGCCGCCAGCGGGCGAGCGGGCGGGCGCACGGCTTCGGCGGCCTGCGCGCGCTCGATGGCGGCCCACAACCCCGCGGGG
>JAQBPZ010000345.1 GCA_028287225.1 Gemmatimonadota bacterium | reverse complement strand
GGGCTCGACCGCGTGGTGGAGGGAGTGTCGGTGAGCGCGAGCACGCCGGGTGTGGTGTTCGAGGACCTCTACATCACCGGCAGCACGGTGGCCGAGAGCCTGCCGTCGTCCCCCGGCGACATCCGCGCGTACGACGTGAACACCGGCGCGCTCCGGTGGACCTTCCATACGATTCCTCATCCGGGCGAACCCGGATACGAGACCTGGCCGAAGGAGGCGTGGAAGATCTCCGGCGGCGCGAATGCCTGGGCGGGCCTCACCGTGGATCACGAGCTCGGCATGGTGTACGGCGCCACCGGCTCCACCTCGTTCGACTTCTACGGCAGCAACCGCCACGGCGACAACCTGTTCGCCAATACGGTCAACGCGCTGGACGCGCGCACAGGGCGGCGGGTGTGGCACTTCCAGGGGATCCGGCACGACCTCTGGGACCTCGACTTTCCGTCGCCCCCCGCCCTCGTGACGGTCTCGCGAGATGGCAGGCCCGTGCAGGCGCTCGCGCAGATCACGAAGACCGGCCACGTGTGGCTGCTCGACCGCCGCACCGGCGCGTCGCTTTTCCCCGTCGAGGAGCGGCGGGTGCCCGCCTCGCGTATCCCGGGCGAGCGGGCGAGCGCCACCCAGCGCCTGCCCGTCAGCCCGCCCCCGTTCGCGCGGCAGGGGATCACCGAGGCGCTGCTGACGACGCGAACCGCCGCGGCGCACGCGTACGCGCTCAAGACCTTCAAGGAATACTCCGGCCACGGCATCTTCGCGCCGCCGAGCACGAAGGGGAGCATCGTGTACCCGGGGTACGACGGGGGCGGAGAGTGGGGCGGGCCGGCCTTCGACGCGTCCACCGGGCTGCTCTACGTGAACTCCAACGAGATGGCGTGGCTGCTGAAGATGGTGCCGCGCAGCGACCGGTCCGTCTACCAGAACAACTGCGCGAGCTGCCATGGGGCGGACCGCGCGGGCAACGGCGGGGCCTTCCCCTCGCTCGTCGACATCGGCGGCCGGCGGACGAAGGACGAGATGTTCCAGATCATCCGCAATGGGCAGGGGCGCATGCCCGCGTTCGGCGAGGTGCTGGAGAGCGGGACGATCAACGACCTCGTCAACTTCCTCGTCACGGGGCGTGACGTGGCGGAGACGGCGAAGACCAGCCCGAACTTCCTGAAGTACCGCAACACCGGCTACCAGATCTTCCTCGATCCCGACGGCTATCCCGCCATCAAGCCCCCCTGGGGAACGCTCAACGCCATCGACCTCAATCGCGGCACCATCGCGTGGACGATCCCCTTCGGCGAATACCCCGCGCTCGCGGCGCAGGGCGTGACGGCGACCGGCACCGACAACTACGGCGGCCCGGTGGTCACGGCGAACGGGCTCCTCTTCATCGGCGCCACGACGTACGACCGCAAGTTCCACGCGTTCGACAAGTCGACGGGCAAGCTGCTGTGGGAGGCCACGCTGCCCGCCTCCGGCAACGCGACGCCGTCGCTCTACATGGTGAACGGGCGCCAGTACGTCGTCATCGCCTGCGGCGGCGGCAAGAACGGCGCGCCCTCAGGGGGCAGCATCGTGGCCTTCGCCCTGCCTTAGTCTCTTCGACGCCAACTGCTGCAACGCCAACTGCTACAACGCCAACTGCTACAACGCCAACTGCTGCAACGCAGAGGGCGCAGGGGGAACAGCGAGGACGCAGAGGACTGCAACAACCTGAAGCAGTCCTCCGTGCCCTCTGTGTCCTCTGTGGTAAAACGCCTCTGCAACAGCGTTTGACCACAGAGGACACGGAGGACGCAGAGGGGGATTTTTGAGCGGCAGTTCCTCTGCGTCCTCGCTGTTCCCCTCGGCGCCCTCTGCGTTGCAGCGGTTGACCTAGCTGAGCATCGCCAGCTCGAGCGCCTCGGCGAGCCCGCCGCGCTCCACGTCGCCGACGGTCCGCGCTGCCACGGCCTTCACCGATTCCTCGGCGTTCCCCATCGCGACCGGGTGGCCGGCGACCTTCAGCGCGCTGATGTCGTTGTCGCTGTCTCCCACCATCATCACCTCCGACAGCGGCATGCCGTACTCGGCCGCCACCCGGCGCAGGGCGTCGCCCTTGTCCACGCCGACCGGCGTCGCGTTGATGAAGGTGGCGTCGGGCATCACGGGCGAGAGCGACGCGGCGAGGGTGAGGCCGTCGTGCGGCTCGGCCAGCACGCGCTCCACCTCGTCGTGGGACACGATCCACTGCGCGCGGACGATGGTGCCGGAGCGGCGGTCCAGATCGCGCGGCGCCCAGGCCACGCCCAGCAGCGCCGCATGCTGCCGCGCGCGGGGTGCCGAGCTCTCCACGAAGTAGTCGGTGTCGGTGTAGAGCTCCAGGATCCGCCCGGTGGCGCGCGAGCGGCCGATCAAGGCGAGCACCGATTCCTCGGGGAGCGGCCGCGACCGCGTCTCGCCGTCCGGGAGGTGCACCACGCTGCTGCCGTTCTGGAAGATGTGCCAGCCATTGGCGTCGAGCCGGTCCGCGAAGCCGCGCGCGCGCCCGAAGGCGGGCCGGCCCGAACAGATCGCGAGCCGGATCCCCGCCGCCCGCGCCCGCGCCGCCGCCTCCCAGCTCTCCGGCGCCACCATCCCCGACTTCCCCACGAGCGTCCCGTCCACGTCGATGCACACGAGTCGAATCATGCATGCAAAGATAGCAGTTGATTCGACGTCAACTGCTTCAACGTCAACTGCTTCAACGCAGAGGGCGCTGAGGGAACGGCGAGGGCGCAGAGGACTGCCGCTCCGGCGCACCTCCAACACTCCTCCGTGCCCTCTGTGCCCTCTGTGGTTAAATGCCGTTGCAAGAGCGCTTTACCACAGAGGACACAGAGGGCACGGAGGACTGCTTCAGGTTGTTGCAGTCCTCTGCGTCCTCGCCGTTCCCCTCGGCGCCCTCTGCGTTGCAGCAGTGCGGGTCGGGCAGTTCAGGTCAGGCAGTTCACGATGAGGCCGTTCCGGAGCGACCGCCGACCACCCATCTTGAGAGGCAGTCGGTCAACCCTACCACCCGCTGGAGCCCTGGTGCGCCTACATCACGCCGTTGCCGCTGTCCTGTTCCTCCTGCCTCCCACGCTCGCCGCACAGGAGCGGCCGGCGCCCTATGACAGCACCGTGTTCCGCGCCATGCAGTGGCGCAACATCGGGCCGTTCCGCGGCGGCCGCGCCGTCGCGGCCGCCGGGGTCACCAGCCAGCCCCACGTGTACTACGCGGGCTACACCGGCGGCGGAGTCTGGAAGACCGAGAACGCCGGCCACACGTGGAAGAACATCTCCGATGGCTTCTTCCGCACCGGCTCCATCGGCGCCATCGCCGTCGCGGAGTCGGACCCCAACATCGTCTACGTGGGCTCGGGTGAGCACGCGGTGCGCGGGCAGTCGTCGTCGTACGGCGACGGAATGTACCGGAGCACGGATGCGGGGCGCACTTGGACACGCATTGGGCTCTCTGACACCAGACAGATCGCGCAGGTGCGCGTGCACCCGTCCAACCCCGACATCGTGTACGTCGCCGCGCAGGGCGACCGGTGGAAGGCGACCGCGGAGCGCGGCATCTACCGCAGCACCGATGGCGGAAAGTCGTGGACGCAGGTGCTGAAGGGGCAGAACGGGACGAGCGGCGCGAGCGACCTCTCCATGGATCCCACCAACCCGCGCATCCTGTACGCCGCGTTCTGGGATCACCAGCGCCTGCCCTGGCAGGTGCGCAGCGGCGGCGCGGGCAGCGGGATCTGGAAGTCCACCGACGGCGGCGATTCCTGGACCCGGCTTGCCGAGGGGCTGCCGAAGCTGATGGGCAAGATCGGCGTGGCGGTGTCGCCGGCCAGCCCGGACCGCGTGTACGCGATCATCGAGGCGGAGAAGGGAGGGCTGTTCCGCTCCGACGACGCCGGAAAGACCTGGCGCCTGCTGAGCGAGGACCGCCTGATCCAGACGCGCTCGTGGTACTACATGAACGTCACCGCCGATCCCGCGAACGCCGACGTCGTGTACGTCATGAACGCGCCGGTGATGAAGTCCATTGATGGAGGAGCGCGGTTCACGGAGCTCTCGGCCACGCACGGCGACAACCACCAGCTCTGGATCAACCCGAAGGACAGCCGCTACATGGTCAACGCCAACGACGGCGGCGTCTCGGTCACCATGGACGCCGGGCGGAGCTGGAGCACCCAGGACAACCAGCCCACCGCGCAGTTCTATCACGTGCTGGTGGACGACGTGTACCCCTGGCGCCTGTACAGCGGCCAGCAGGACAACACGTCGGTGATCATCAAGTCGCGCACCGATGGCGCCACCATCGGCGAGCGCGACTGGGAGAGCGGGCCGGGCTGCGAGAGCGCGAACATCGCCGTGGACCGGCGCAACCCGCGCTACGTGTACGGCGGCTGCTACGTCGGCATCTTCGAGGAGATGGACATGCAGACCGGGCTCCAGCGGAGCGTGATGCCCTGGCCCGAGCTGGGGCTCACCGAGCCCACGGACAAGACGCGCTACCGCTTCAACTGGACCGCGCCCGCGGTGGTGTCGCAGCACGATCCGAACGTCATCTATCACGGCGGCAACGTCCTGTTCCGCACGACGGACCGCGGCCGCACCTTCACCACGATCTCGCCCGACCTCACGCGCAACGACAAGTCGACGCAGGGCCTGGGCGGCACGCCGATCACCAACGAGGGCGCGGGGGGCGAGGTGTACGGCGCCATCGTGAGCATCGCCGAGTCGCCGCACGACGCCAAGGTGCTGTACGCGGGCACGGACGACGGCCTCGTGCAGGTGACGCGCGACGGCGGCGCGACGTGGACGAACGTGACGCCCGCCGGCCTCCCGGTGGGGCTCGCGAACACCGTCGCCGTGTCGCCGCACGATCCGGCCACGGTGTATCTCGCCTTCCGCATGGACCGCCACGGCGACTACGCGCCCTATGCGTTCAAGTCCGTGGACTACGGGCGCAGCTGGACGCGCATCGTGACCGGACTGCGCGCGGGCGAGCCGGTGCGCGTGGTGCGCGAGGATCCCGAGCGCCGAGGGCTGCTGTATGCCGGCACGGAGACCGGGGTGTACCTGTCGTATGACGGCGGCGCCAACTGGCAGCCGTTCTCGCGCAACCTGCCCGTGGTGCCGATCGCCGATCTCGAGGTGCGGCATGGCGACCTGTACGCCGCGACCGAGGGACGCGCGTTCTGGGCGCTGGACGACCTCACGCCGGTGCGGCAGATGAGCGACGCGATCTCGCGCGAGGACGTTCACCTCTTCGCCCCGCGCCCCGCGCTGCTCGCCGGCGGCAGCTCGCCGGCCACGACGACGGCGGGCCGCAACGCCCCCGCCGGCGCCACCATCTACTACTCGCTGCGCGCGGTGCCGGACTCCGCGCAGGCGATGCGGCTCGAGATGCTCGACGCAGGCGGCCGCGTGCTGCGCACCTACACCAGGGCCGCCCCCGGTGCTCCGGCACCCGCGCGCGGTGTGACCCCGCTCAAGCCGGCGGTCGGCCTGAACGCCTTCCAGTGGGACCTGCGTGCCGAGCCGCCCACGCCCCTGCCCGGCAACATCACGATCTGGGGCGGGCCGGCGAACGGCTACCGCGTCGCGCCGGGCCGCTACCAGGCGCGCCTCACGGTGGGCAGCACCGTGCGCACCGTGCCCTTCGAGGTGCGGCAGGATCCGCGCATCACCACCTCGCCGTCGGAAGTGGCGACGCGCGATTCGCTGGCGCGCGCGATCAACACCCGCATCGGCGAGATCCACGATGCCCTGCTCCAGCTCCGCGACGTGAAGGACCAGGTCACGCGCTTCGCCGACCGGGCCAAGGACTCGCCGGCCGCCGCGACGATCGCCACGCGGGGCAAGGACATCACGACGAAGGTGGACCGGCTGGAGCCGCAGCTCAGCACCAAGGCCGCGAACGGCCAGGACGTGATCAACTACCGCAACGGCATCAACGCGCAGTACGCCTTCCTGCTCGGCAACGTGGAGGCGAGCGACGTGGTGAGCCGCCCCGTCCGCGAGCGCCTCGCGGAGCTGGAGGGACAGTGGGCCGCGCTGCGCGCGCAGGTGGACGCGGTGGTCCGCGAGGACGTGCCGGCCTTCAACAAGCTCCTCACCGAGGGCGGCGTGGCCGGCGTGACGGTCACGGTGAAGAAGGTGAAGCTGATCACGTAAGAAAACGAGGAAAGAAAAACGAGTAACGAGTAACGAGTAAGTCGAGGGGCGTCCCGGGCGGCTGTCATTCCGCAGGAGGGAGTGCAGCGACCGAGTGTCGG
>JAQBPZ010000314.1 GCA_028287225.1 Gemmatimonadota bacterium | reverse complement strand
GACAGCACGCGTGCGCCCGCCGACTCGACGCGCCTCAACATCCCGCGCTCGACCGTGGTACGCATCGACTTCGACCGGCTGCAGCAGCGCATCGTGCCGGTGCAGGACGTGGCACAGCGTGACTACGGCGACCTGCACGCCGGCGCGCCGGGCACGGTGTTCTTCCTGGAGGCGGTGCCGGTCACGGGCACCGCGGAGCCGGCGCCGGGCAGCCAGCCGGGCGGCATCCTGCACCGCTACCAGCTCGCCACGCGGAAGGCCGCACCGTTCGCCACCAATGCGGCGCAGTACGTCGTCAGCGCCGACGGGAAGAAGCTCCTCTACCGCACGCCGGGCGCGCAGGGCGCGCTCTTCCTGGTCGACGCCGACAAGGCCGCGCCGGCCGCGGGCCAGGGCCGCGTGACGGCCACGCTCCGCGCGTGGATCGACCCGAAGCTGGAGTTCGCGCAGATCTTCAACGAGATGTGGCGCAACCAGCGCAACAACTTCTACGTCCCGACCCTCCACGGCACCGACTGGCCGAAGATGAAGGAGGTGTACGGCCAGCTCCTGCCGCACGTGATGAGCCGCTCCGACCTCAACTACCTCATGGACAACATGGGAGCGGAGACGGCGATCGGTCACTCGTACGTCCGTGGGGGCGAGATGCCCGAGGTCCCGCGGGTCACGGCGGGCCTGCTGGGCGCCGACTTCACGCTCGACAACGGCCGCTACCGCATCGCGCGCATCTACGACGCCGAGAGCTGGAACCCCGAGCTGCGCGCGCCGCTGGCGATGCCGGGCGTGAACGTGCGCCCCGGCGACTACCTGCTCGCCATCAACGGCGTGGAGCTTCGCGCGCCGGACAACGTCTACCGCCTGCTCGACGGCACCGCCAACCGCCAGACGGTGCTCACGGTCAACGCGCGTCCCACGATGGATGGCGCCCGGCAGGTCACCGTGCTGCCCGTGGCCAACGAGCAGGGACTGCGCACCCGTGCCTGGGTGGAGGGCAACCGCCGGCTCGTCGACTCCCTGTCGGCCGGCAAGCTCGCGTACGTCTACATTCCGAACACGGGCCAGCCGGGCTATCAGAGCTTCAACCGGTACTACTTCGCGCAGCAGGACAAGCAGGGCGCGGTGGTGGACGAGCGCTTCAATGGCGGCGGCTCGGCGGCGGACTACATCGTGGACCTCCTCGGCCGCGACTTCGACGGCTACTTCAACAATCCCGTGGGCGAGCGCTATCCGTACACCAGCCCCGCGAACGGCATCTGGGGCCCCAAGGTGATGATCATCAACGAGATGGCCGGCTCGGGGGGCGACCTCATGCCGTACATGTTCAAGTACCGCAAGATCGGCCCGCTGGTCGGCAAGCGCACCTGGGGCGGGCTGGTGGCCACCACCGACACGCCGCCCTTCGTGGACGGGGGCTCGGCCATCGCGCCGCGCTTCGGCTTCTTCGGCCGCAACGGGAAGTGGGCGGTGGAGAACGAGGGCGTGTCGCCCGACATCGATGTGGAGAACTGGCCGAAGGACGTCGCGGCCGGTCACGACATGCAGCTCGAGCGCGCCGTGCAGGAAGCGCTGCGACTGCTCCAGACCAACCCGGTTCGCCGCGACCGCACCGAGCCGCCCCCGGCCGAGTGGGGCAAGCGGCGCGTGCCGTTCGGACAGTGATCCTGTTACTTCTCAACAACTGAACCGCGGAGGTCGCGGGAAGAGCCGCTCGGGACGCATCCAGACGGGCCGGTTCGTGTGGCCGTCCCGACGGCTCTCCCCCGCGACCTCCGCGGTTCGATCTCCCACCCAGCCAACACCAATGCGTACACCGTCTCGTCTCGCCCTCGTTTCCGCCTTCCTGATCGCCTCCACTGCGGGCGCGCAGTCCGCCAGGCCGCCCGTCGCGCCCGGGCCCGTCAACCTCTCCCAGTTCCAGCAGCTCGCGCATTCGGTCTACAAGGAGCTCGTCGAGATCAACACCGTCGACTCCGTTGGATCCACCACGCGGGCCGCCGAGGCGATGGCGGCACGCTTCCGCGCGGCGGGCTTTCCGGCGGCCGACGTGCAGGTGCTCGTGCCGCAGGGCGCACCGACCAAGGGCAACCTCGTGGTGCGCTATCGTGGCCGTGGCGGTGCGGGAGCCCCTCGGCCCCTCCTCCTGCTCGCGCATCTCGACGTCGTCGCCGCCAACCGCGCCGACTGGCCGCGCGACCCGTTCATCCTGCACGAGGAGAACGGCTACTTCCTGGGACGCGGCACGTCGGACGACAAGGCGATGGCCTCGATGTTCGTCGCCAGCCTGCTCCAGCTGAAGCGCGAGGGCACGGTGCCCGACCGTGACCTGATCCTGGCCCTCACCGCGGACGAGGAAGGCGGCGCACAGAACGGCGTGGAGTTCCTCATCGCGCAGCACCGTCCGCTCATCGACGCCGCGTACGCGATCAACGAAGGCGGCGGCGGCACCCTCGAGGAGAACCGGCCGCTGTTCCATTCGGTGCAGGCGGCGGAGAAGGTGCCGGCGAACTTCACCCTCACCGCGACGAATCCCGGCGGGCACTCGAGCGTGCCGCGGCCGGACAACGCGATCTACGCGCTCGCCACGGCGCTCACGCGGCTGGCGTCGTTCTCGTTTCCCGTGGCCCTCAACGAGGTGACGCGGCCGTTCTTCGCCAACACCGCCCTGGTGGAGCCGCGCGCGCCGATGGCGGCGGCGATGAAGCAGCTCGTCGCCGACCCGAAGAATGCCGCGGCCGCGGCGACCCTGTCGGCGGACCCGCGCTACGCCTCGATGCTCCGCACGAGCTGCGTGGCGACGCGGCTGAGCGGCGGCCACGCGTACAATGCGCTGCCGCAGACCGCCACGGCGAACGTCAACTGCCGCATCGTGCCCACCTCGACGCTGGAGGAGGTGCGCGCGACGATCGCGCGGGTGATCGGCGACACCGGGATCCACATCTCCATGACGGTGCCTTCGCGCGAGCGCTTCGGGGCCACCCCGCGTGCGGTGGAGCCCGAGCTCCTGTCGGCGACGACGCAGCTCACCGGCCGCATGTGGGGCAGCATCCCCGTGATCCCCACGATGTCCACCGGCGCCACCGACGGCCGCTTCCTCCGCGCCGCCGGCATCCCGACGTACGGCGTGAGCGGGATCTTCAGCGAGCCGGGCGAGACGAACGCCCACGGCCGCGACGAGAAGCTCCGCGTGAAGTCGTACTACGACGGGCTGGCGTTCCTCGATGCGCTGGTGAGGCAGCTGGCGGTGAAGCCGAAGGCCTGAACGGACGGGCGGCGTGGCTCTTCGGGCGCGCCGCCCATCAGTTCACCCCATCGGCGTGTCACAACGCCCCGCGTTCCGCGCGCGTAGACCCAGAACCTCCACCCCTCCCTCATGTCGACTTCACGTCGGGATTTCCTCAAGTCGGGCGCCGTTGCCGCCGCCGCGACGCTCGCCGTCCCCGGGCTGTTGTCCGCGTCGGACCGCATCGCACACTCCCCCCTCCTGACCGCACCCGGTGCCGAGCCCTTCGTGCTCGAGCTGGCCGCCGAGGCGCTCGGCGCTGCGCGCGATGCGGGTGCCTCGTACGCCGACGTGCGTGTCGGCCGCTACCGCCGGCAGTCCGTCAGCACGCGCGAGCGGCGCATCACCGGTGTCGCCGATTCGGAGTCGTACGGCATCGGCATCCGCAGCCTCGTGAACGGCTCGTGGGGCTTCGCCGCCACGAGCAACATGACGAAGGAGGGCGTGGTGAAGGCCGCGCGCGAGTCCGCCCGCATCGCGAAGGCCGCGCGGAGCGCGCAGCGCCGGCCCGTGGAGCTGGCGCCGACCCCCGTGGTGAAGGGCACCTGGATGACGCCCGTCACGCGCGACCCGATCGACGTCCCCATCGAGGAGAAGGTGGCGCTGCTGTTCGCCGCGAACGAGGCCGCGCTCAAGGTGCCGGGCGTGCGCTTCGTGACGTCCGGGATGCAGCTCCTGCGCGAGATCAAGACCTACGTGAACTCCGAGGGCACGGAGACGACCCAGACCTTCATCCGCGTGGGGCCGTCGTTCTCCGCCACCGCGGTGGGCCAGGGACAGTTCCAGCAGTACAGCGAGGAGCTGGCGCCGCGCGGCTCGGGATGGGAATACATCCAGTCGCTCGACATGCCCGGCAACGCCGCGAAGTGGGGCGCCATCGCGGCGGAGAAGCTCGGCGCGCGCAGCGTGGAGCCGGGCCGCTACGACCTGATCCTCGACCCGACGAACCTGTGGCTCACGATCCACGAGTCCATCGGCCACCCCACGGAGCTGGACCGCGCCATGGGATACGAGGCGAACTATGCCGGCACGAGCTTCGTCAGTCCGCCTGAGGAGAAGATCGGGAAGCTGAAGTACGGCACCGAGATCATGAACATCCAGGGCGACCGCACCCAGGAAGGCTCGCTCGCGCGCGCCGCGTGGGACGACGAGGGCGTCGGCGCCGACAAGTGGCTGATCATCCAGAAGGGCATGTTCAGGGACTACCAGACCACGCGCGAGCAGGCGGCGTGGATCTCGAAGCTCACGGGCGTGAAGAAGTCGCACGGCTGCTCCTTCGCCGATTCATGGGAGAGCGTGCAGTTCCAGCGCATGCCGAACGTGTCGCTCCTGCCGGGCACCAAGGACATCGGCCTGAACGACATCATCGCCGCCACCGACCGCGGCATCGTGGTGAAGAACCGCGGCTCGTGGTCCATCGACCACCAGCGGTACAACTTCCAGTTCTCCGGCCAGGCCTACTACGAAGTGAAGGGAGGCAAGATCACCGGCATGCTCAAGGACGTCGCGTACCAGGCGAACACGCCGCAGTTCTGGAACTCCATGGACATGATCGGCGGCCAGAAGTCGTACTGGCTCGGCGGATCCTTCGGCGACGGCAAGGGTGAGCCGGCGCAGTCCAACTCCGTGAGCCACGGCTGCCCGCCGGCGCGCTTCCGCAACGTCAACATCGTGAGCACCGGGAGGGGCGAGTAATGAAGTCGCTCTTCGCAGCACCCGACGCCGATTTTCTGTCAGAGGAGCAAGCGAGATCGCTTGCTCTCCGCGTCCTCTCCTTCGCCAAGGCGGACGAGACGCGCGTCAACATCAACTCGGGCTGGGCCGGCAACACGCGCTTCGCCGGCAACGAGATCACCACGAGCGGTGGCACCACGAACACCACCGTCACCGTGACGTCCACGATCGGCAAGCGGCACGCCTCGTCGTCCACCAACATCCTGGACGACGCCAGCCTGCAGCGCACGGTGGACCTGGCCGAGCGCCTCGCACGGCTCAGCCCCGAGGATCCGGAGTCGATGCCGGAGCTCGGCGCGCAGACGTACTCGCCGGTGAACGGCTACTTCGACACCACAGCCGGCCTGAGCGCGGAGTCGCGCGCCACGACGGCCAAGCGCATGATCGACATCGCCGAGCAGACCGGCCGCGACGTGGGGAAGATGTTCGTCGCGGGCTTCCTCCAGGCGAACGCCGGCGCGAACGCGGTGGCCACGAGCAAGGGGCTGTTCGCCTATCACCGCAACAGCAGCGCCGACCTCTCCACGACGGTACGCACCCCCGACGCCACCGGGTCGGGCTGGGCGAGCGGCGGCGCGCGCGACTGGAGCCTGCTCGATCCCGCCGCCCTCGGCCGCGCGGCGGCCACGAAGGCGGTCGCGAGCCGGAAGCCCAGCGCCATCGAGCCGGGTCTCTATACCGTGGTGCTGGAGCCGCAGGCGGTGGCGGACATCATGCCACAGCTCATCGGCTCGTTCAACGCACGCTCCAACGACGAGGGGCGCGGCACGTTCAGCAAGAAGGAGGGCGGCACCCGGCTCGGCGAGAAGATCGCCGACGAGCGGGTGACGATCTTCAGTGATCCCACGGACGCCGACCTGCTGTCGCAGCCGTTCGACTCGAGCGGCTTCCCGCTCAAGCGGGTGACGTACATCGAGAACGGCATCCTGAAGCAGTTCTCGTACGACCGCTACTGGGCGCAGCAGCGCGGCGTGGCGGCCACGTCCGGCGGCGGAGGCGGCTTCGGGGGCGGTGGTGGAGGGGGCGGCGGCGGTGGCGGCGGCGGGCTCAAGTTCGTCGGCGGCACCAAGAGCACCGAGGAGCTCATCGCCGGCACGCAGCGCGGCGTGCTCGTCACGCACTTCTTCTACATCCGCTTCCTCGATCCGCGCACGGTGCTCCTCACGGGCCTCACGCGCGACGGCACCTTCCTGATCGAGAACGGCAAGGTGACCCGCCCGCTCAAGAACTTCCGCTGGAACGAGAGCCCGCTGTTCATGCTCAACAAGATCGACGAGATCGGCCGGGCCGAGCGGACCGCCGCGGGTCAGGTGATGCCGTCGCTGCGGGTGAAGGACTTCAACTTCCAGTCGCTGTCCGACGCGGTCTGATCGTTGAGGCTCGGTGGAAGGGGCGGCGCCACATGGCGCCGCCCCTTTTTTCTTCGAGTCAACAGCTTCAACGCAGAGGTCGCAGAGGAAGCAGCGAGGACGCAGAGGAGAGCATTCTCCTGAGTCAGTCCTCTGTGCCCTCTGTGTCCTCTGTGGTAAAACGCCGTTGAAGAGCATTTGACCACAAAGGTCACAGAGGTCACGGAGGGAAACGGCTGGGCACTCCTCTGCGCCCTTGCTGTTCCCTCTGCGACCTCTGCGTTGAAGCTGTGCGTTGAGGCTGTTGCACTCGAAGCTGCTGCAGTTCAATGTTGCAGTATGCGGGTGGCACGAATGGCGCAGCACTCGCGCGGCTCCACCCTGTCCCTCGACGAACCATGCCCAACCGCACCGTCGCCGTCATCGTCGGCAGCCTTCGCAGGGAATCCTTCAGCCGCCGCCTCGCCGTCGCCCTGGTGGCGCTCGCGCCCGCCGAGCTCGCGCTGACCATCGTGGAGATCCGCGACCTCGCGCTCTATGACGAGGACACGGAGGCGAACCCGCCCGCGCCATGGCTGGCGTTCCGCGACCAGGTGCGCGCGGCGGATGCGGTGCTGTTCGTCACGCCGGAATACAACCGCTCCATTCCCGGCGCGCTCAAGAATGCCCTCGACGTCGGCTCGCGTCCCTATGGCCACAGCGTGTGGAGCGGCAAGCCGGCCGCCGTCGTCAGCAACTCCCCCGGCGCGCTGGGTGGATTCGGCGCGAACCATCACCTCCGCCAGTGCCTCGTCTTCCTCGACATGCCGGCGCTCCAGCAGCCCGAGGTCTATCTCGGCGGCGTCAACACCCTGCTCGGCGGACCAGGCGAGATCGCGAACGAGGGAACGCGCACCTTCCTCACCGGCTTCCTCGTCACCTTCGCGCGCTGGATCGAGCACACGCACCGGCGCTGAGCGGGAAGGGCGTTGGCCGCGGCCTTGCAGCCGTCGTCGACATGACCACTCTCACACCTCCGGGTCGCACTCCGGCAGTGGCGGTTCAGGAAAGCGGCTGGACCACCGTCGACGTTGCCGGCAGCGGCGCCATGCGGATGTTCGTCGCGCGCCCCGCCACCCGCGGACCGCACCCGGCGCTGATCGTCGGACAGGAAGCGTTCGGCGTGAACGAGCACATCCGCGACGTCACCACGCGCTTCGCCGGCCAGGGCTTCGTCGCCGTCGCCCCCGAGCTCTTCCACCGCACGGGCCGCGGCGTGGAGGGGCGGTACGACGACTTCGCCGCGATGGGTCCGCATTTTTCCGCCATCACTACCGCTGGCATGACCGCCGACCTCACGGCCGCGCACGCGTGGCTCGCCGCGGATGACGAGGTGGATGGCGACCGCGTGGCTGCGATCGGGTACTGCATGGGCGGACGCGCCGCCTTTCTCGCGAACTGCGTCCTCCCGCTCCGCGCCGCCGTCTCCTACTACGGCGGCGGCATCGCCCAGCAACTCCTCGGGCGCGTGAACGAGCTGCACGCGCCGCAGCTGATGTTCTGGGGCGGGCTCGACACCCACATCCCGCCCGAGCAGCACCGTGCCATCGACGATGCGCTGCGTGCCGCGAACAAGCCCTACACGACGGTGGAGTTCGGGGAGGGCGATCACGGCTTCTTCTGCGATGCCCGCGCCTCGTACAACCCCGACGTGGCCGCGGAAGCATGGGCGCTCACGCTCGCCTTCTTCGCGCGGACCGTCGGCCTCCGCCCGGCGAGCTGACTCACGGTTGCTCGGAGGTGGAATCGCCGTTGGCGCTGCCCCCTCCGTGCTCGGATCGCGCGATCAGCTCTTCCGCTTTGCGCTGGCGCCGGTCCCCGCATCCGTCACGTCGTCGTCGACGGCATGATGATGCTGCTGCACGTCCTTCGCGAGGCGCGACTTCTCGCTGTTCTTCTCCGCTTCGTCGTGCTGCTGGCGGCCCTCGAACAGGCGGTCCTTGCCTGCGTCGTCATGCTTCGCGATCTCGGCCGGGTCGTGCCCGGCACCGGCGGCGTGACGCCCCGCGCTCGACTGCGCCTCGGCCTTCTCGGCATCGGCGGCATGATCGAGCTTCTTGTCGCTCGCGGAATGGGTATAATTGCCCGCGCTCTTGTCGTCTGCCATCGGGGTTGCCTCTCACTCGGGTAGACCCACCTGTAAAGCAACTGCCATGCCTCAAACGGGCGGGGCCGTTGGGCTGCTCGTTGGCCTGCATGGAGTACGCGAATCGCTGCGAATGGGTGCGCCACGATTGCCGCGAGCACGGCGGCCCCCGCGCGCTGTGTCCCTTTCCCGGCTCGAGAGCCCTCGACCATGGAACTCTGGGCGGCCTAAAGCGATTCGCGAAGACTGTAGTGCACCCATTCGCGGTGATTCGCGTAGAATGAAAGGCACAATGAAGGGCACGTCGAAAGACACCAGGCCTGATGCCGAACGAACGGAGAGGGAATAGATGAGCACGAACACACAGGTGGGAACCGAAGTGGCGGTGCTGGCCGGCGGCTGCTTCTGGGGCGTGGAGGAGATCCTGCGCGCCGTGCCCGGCGTGGTGGACACCGACGTGGGGTACACCGGCGGCTGGCTGGAGAATCCCACCTATCACGACACGCACGACAGCAAGTCGGGGCACGCCGAGGCCATCCGGGTCACCTTCGACCCCTCGGTGCTGAGCTACGAGGACCTGCTGGAGCAGTGGTTCTTCAAGCTGCACGACCCCACGACGCTCAACCGCCAGGGCAACGACATCGGCACGCAGTACCGCTCGGCCATCTTCCCGCAGTCGCCCGAGCAGCAGGCCACGGCCGAGCGTGTGATCGCGCGCGTCAACGCCTCGGGCAAGTGGAAGGACAGGGTCACCACCTCCATCGAGCCGGCGTCAACGTGGTACAGCGCCGAGGGGTATCACCAGGATTACCTGCGCAAGAACCCGGGCGGCTACACCTGCCACTTCATGCGCGACTGATATCGGCGGTCGGCTGATCCTGTTCAATGGCGGATTCCGTCGTACGGGCGCGATGGCCTCGGCGAGCGGGGCTGGAAGGTCAACAGCGGGGGACTGCTCACGCATCCAGCGGATCCGTCGTACGACAAGTGGCCCTCCAAATGGTCCGCCACGCCCTCGTGCGACGAGCGGGCATCGCTCCTTGACTCGTCGAGATGGTACGAGAGCCGGCCCTCGCAACTGATGGAGGGTGCGGGGCCGGGATCTCCGCCCCACACCCCCCCAATCTCACGGTGGCCGGCTCTCATGCGATGTCCGGCGAGGCAAGGGATGTTGATGGAATCGGCTGTCCTCCGCGCGAGGATGATCAGAGCCGGCTCTCCAGTGATGTCCGGTGAGGAAAGGAGGGACGCTTGCGAGGTCGCGTTGCGTGGCGGGCCATTTGGAGGACGACTCGTCAGACGACGGATCCGCTGGATGCGTGAGCAGTACCAGCTGGTTGACCGTCGACCCGCTCGCCGAGGGCCTGTACGCCACGCCGATGGAATCCGTCGTTGAACAGATCAGGCGACCGGCGCACCGATGCCGATCTTGCGACCGGCGTACAAGAGCCGAGATTGATGCCATGAAACGTCTCCTCGTCCTTGCGTGCCTCCTCGGCGCCGCGCAGAGCGCCGACGCGCAGCAGCGCACCTTCACCCGCGCCGACACGCTCCGCGGGTCCATCACCCCCGAGCGCGCGTGGTGGGATGTCGCGTTCTACGACCTGCACGTCCGCGTCTCGCCCGCCGACAGCAGCATCCGCGGCGTGAACGGGATCACCTATCGCGTGACCGGTCCGTCGCGCGAGATGCAGGTCGACCTCCAGGCGCCGCTCGTCGCCGACAGCGTCGTGCAGGACGGACGAGTGCTCGCCACGCGGCGCGAGGGCAACGTGCTGTACGTCACGCCGGCGGCGGCGCAGCAGACGGGCAGCGTGCGGACCGTCTCCATCCACTACCACGGCCGCCCGCGCGTCGCGCAGAACGCGCCGTGGGACGGCGGCTTCGTGTGGGCGCGCGACAGCCTCGGCAACCCGTGGGTGGCGACCGCGGTACAGGGTCTCGGCGCCAGCGCGTGGTGGCCCACCAAGGACACCCAGGCCGACGAGCCGGACAGCCAGCGCGTCGCCATCACCGTGCCCACCGGCATGACCGACGTGTCCAACGGCCGCCTGCGCAGCACCACGCCCAACGGCGATGGGACCACGACATACGAGTGGTTCGTGCAGAACCCGATCAACAACTACGGCGTGTCGGTGAACGCGGGGAGCTACGCGCACTTCTCCGACGTGTACCAGGGCGAGGCCGGCGCGCTCACGCTCGATTTCTGGCCCCTCGCATATCACGAGGCGGCGGCACGCGCGCAGTTCGCGCAGGCGCGCCCCATGCTCGCGTGCTTCGAGCACTGGTTCGGCCCGTATCCGTGGTACGCCGACGGCTACAAGCTCGTGGAGACGCCACACCTCGGCATGGAGCACCAGAGCGCCGTCGCCTACGGCAACCAATACCACAACGGCTACCTCGGCCGCGACCTCTCCGGCACCGGGGAGGGCATGTCGTGGGACTACATCATCATCCACGAGAGCGCGCACGAGTGGTGGGGCAACAACCTCACCACCGCCGACATCGCGGACATGTGGGTGCACGAGGCGTTCGCCATGTACGCCGAGGCGCTGTACGTGGAGTGCCAGTCGGGCCGCGCAGCGGGCGGCAGGTACGTGACCGGCGTGCGGCGCGCCATCCGGAACGACGCCCCGATCATCGGCGCGTACGGCGTGCAGGACGAGGGCTCCGGCGACATGTACTACAAGGGCGCCAACATGCTGCACACCATCCGCCAGCTCGTGAACGACGACGAGCGGTGGCGCGGCATCCTGCGCGGCCTCCAGTCCACCTTCCGCCATCAGATCGTCACCGGGCGGCAGGTGCAGGAGTACATGAGCGCGCAGTCGGGCATCGACCTGAGCCGCGTGTTCCAGCAGTACCTCACGACGACCCGCGTCCCCACGCTCGAGTACAGCCTCGGCGGTGGCGAGCTTCGCTATCGCTGGACGGACGTCGTGCCCGGCTTCGACATGCCGGTGCGCGTCGGCGTCGGCCCCACCGACAGCCGCCTGCTCCGCCCCACCGAGGCGTGGCAATCGACACCGGTGACGATCGACGCGGCGAGCGAGGTGACGGTGGACCGGAACTACTACGTGCGCGCCGCGCCGCGGTAGAAAGGAGGCTCCCCTGACGGACTCTGGCGCTCGCCCCGCCGCGGCGGGACCCGCACGCCTCTTGCCTGAGCTGCCCCGACCAACAACCAGGCGGGGCATGATGACGATGGCGGCACACGGACGATCCACCCTCGCGCTCGCGACGGCCACGATGCTCGTGGGCGCGTGCACGGTGAGCGAAGGCGGCAAGGCGAACGCGGACTCGGCGAATGCCGCGGCGGCACAGACCGCGACGCCGGCGGCGCCCCCACCGGTCGCGACGACGATGACGGCCGACAGCGCCACC
>JAQBPZ010000239.1 GCA_028287225.1 Gemmatimonadota bacterium | reverse complement strand
ACGCCTCCCTTGGCGGGCGGCTGCGGCTGCTGCGTCGCAGCGGCGCCGCTTCGCCTTGGCGGGCGCTCGCGATGCTCGCTTGGCGGAAACCCCTCAGCTGTCCGGCAAGGGCGGCGTAGCCGCCCGTCCGTCAAGCGGTAGAGCCGTCGCCGCCGTCAGGCGGCCGGCTCACGCGCCCGCCAAGGGTCGCGTTCCACGCGACCCGCCCCGTCAAGCCCGCGGCGAAGCCGCGAGCGCCCGGGGGTCGGCTTTAGTCGCGAAGCGACTGAAGCCAACCCGTCACACCACTCCAGACCGCCGCATCCTGGAGCAGCAGCGTCAGGAAGTACGTGACGATCTCGTCGGCGGGATAGGTCGTCGCGATGGCGTCCGCGGCGGCGGCCACGCGTGCCGGTTCCTGCGCCGGCACTTCCACCTTCTCGGAATCGATGCGGCCGTGGTCGTTCTCGATGCCGAGCTCGTCGAGGAAGGCGGCCATCATCGGACGGCGGTGCCCGAGGTGCAGGTCCACGATGTAGGCGCTCACCAGCTGGATGTCGTCCAGGGGGAGGCGGGCCGCCTCGGCCACCAGCTTCTCGCGCGGCCAAGTGGAGACCGTCTGCGGGCGGAACCGGAGCGCCTTGGCGACCGCGGCGCGCGTGGTGTTCTTGACCCAGCCCTCGGGGTCGTCGGCCATGGCCGCGGCGATGGCGCTGGTCCGCTCCTCCGGCGACAGGGCCTTCCAGAGCTTGCGGACCGTCGTGGCGGTCGGGTCGGCCGCGAGGGCGGCGAGTGCGGGGCGGAGGTTGGTGGTCGGCATGCAGGGAAAGTAATTAGGAGCCGCTCGCCAGCAGGCGTTGCAGGGTCCGCCTCTTGCATTTCACCGGTGACTTTTCCCGCCGTCCTTCCCCAGCCGCCCACCGAGTGTCCGACCTCTCCTCGAGCAACCTGTCGCGCGTCCTCCACGCGCGTTTCGACGAAATCCTGGCCGCCTGGGTGTCGCAGCAGGTCGCGGCGACCCGGCGCGCGTCGATCGCCGAGTCCGACGTGCGCGCCCAGTGCGGCGAGCTGCTCGACGCGATGCGCAAGGCGCTCGGCGGCCCCGGTCGCGACGACATCCAGACGCCGGCGTGGGGGGGCGTCCGGGAGCTGCTCCAGCGCGTCTCCTTCTCGCGCGCCCAGCAGGGCTTCAGCCCGAGCGAGACGGCCACCTTCATCCTCTCGCTGAAGCGGCCGCTCTTCGAGGCGGTCCGGGCCGATTCCGGCAACAACGCCGAAGCCCTGGCGGACGCGACGTGGGCGGTGACCGAGCTCCTCGACCAGCTCGCGCTGATCTCGATGGAGGCGTACATGCGGACGCGCGAGGAGCTGATCGCGCGGCAGCAGCAGGACATGCTCGAGCTCTCCACCCCGGTGGTGAAGCTCTGGGAGGGCGTGCTCGCCCTGCCCATGATCGGCACCCTCGACAGCTCGCGCACGCAGGTCGTGATGGAGAACCTCCTCCAGCGCATCGTGGAGACCGGGTCCGACGTCGCCATCCTGGACATCACCGGCGTGCCGACGGTGGACACGCTCACCGCGCAGCACCTGATCAAGACCGTCACCGCCGCGCGCCTCATGGGGGCCGAGTGCATCATCAGCGGCATCCGGCCGCAGATCGCGCAGACCATCGTGCACCTGGGCGTGGACCTCGGCGACGTGGTGACCAAGGCGACGCTGGCCGACGCCTTCAAGGTGGCGCTCGCCCGCAGCGGGCTCGCCGTGACGCGGATGAAGTCCGCGCAGGGGCCGATGGGCTCCACGTCGCCCTCGGCGCGCTGAGGCGCATGGAGCGCATCCCGATCCTGCGGATGGGGCAGGTGCTGCTGGTCACCATCCAGGTGGACATGCACGACCGGCTCGCCCTCTCCCTGCAGGAAGACCTCACCGAGAAGATCACGCGCCACGGGTCGAAGGGCGTCCTCATCGACATCAGCGCGCTCGACATCGTGGACTCGTTCATCGGCCGCATGCTCGCGAACATCGCCGGCATGGCCCGGGTGCTCGACGCGACGACCGTGGTGGTCGGCATGCAGCCGGCCGTGGCGATCACCCTGGTCGAGCTGGGGCTGTCGCTGCCCGGGGTGCGCACGGCGCTCGACGTGGAGCGGGGCGTGGTGCTGCTGCAGCGCGCCCTCTCCGCGAACGCGCTGCTCGTCGAGGACGAGGATGCTGACGACGAGGAGTGAGACGGTCCAGATCCGCCAGACCTCGGACATCGTCAACGTGCGACAGGTGGTGCGGAGCTGGTGCCTTGCCATCGGCATGGGGCTCGTGGACCTGACCAAGATCGTCACGGCGGCCAGCGAGATCGCGCGCAACACCCTGGACTACGGGCGCGGCGGGACGATGCTCATCGAGGAGCTGCGGGACGGGATCAGGGCCGGCGTCCGCCTCACCTTCGTGGACGAGGGCCCGGGCATCCCGGACATCGCCCGCGCGATGACGGACGGGTACACCTCCGGAGGCGGCATGGGCCTGGGGCTGGGCGGCACCAAGCGGCTCGTCGACGACTTCACGATCGACTCGGCGGCCGGCGCGGGCACGCGCATCGCCATCATCAAGTGGAAGTCCCGATGAGCGCGGGCTTCACTCCATCCGGCAGCTGGCTCCGGCCCGCGCGCGGCGGGCCCGTGGCCACGCTCGTGCCCGTGGAAGACCTCAGCCGCGTCGGCGAGGCGCGCCGGGCGGCCGACGCCGTGGCGCGCGGCTGCGGCCTGAACGAGGAGCGTCGCGGCGTGGTCGGCATCGTCGTGACCGAGGCGGCCACGAACCTCGCCCGCCATGCGCAGGGCGGCTACATGCTCCTGCGCG
>JAQBPZ010000198.1 GCA_028287225.1 Gemmatimonadota bacterium | reverse complement strand
GCGGGCATCGGCGCCGCGGCCGACGGGCAGTCGAGCGGCGCGATCGCGAAGGCGCGCGAGGCGCTGGGCGCGGGGCGCAACGAGGCCGCGCTCTCCGCGGCCCGCGTCGCGCTGGAGGCGGACCCGTCGTCCACCGAGGCGCGGCTCATTGCCGCGCGTGCGTTGATCCGGCTCCGGCGGCACCATGACGCGGTGGAGGAGCTGCGCCGCGCGGTGCAGGCGGACCCCCTCACGCCCACCGTGCACCTGGACCTCGGCTTCGCCGCGGCGCAGGTGGGAGACTTCGGCAGCGCGCGCGCGAGCTGGGAGCACTTCCAGCGCCTCGCGCCCCTCTCGCCGGAGATCCCGCGGGTGCGGGCGGCACTCGAGACGCTCACGCGGCTCACGCATCTCCTGGAGGCGCACACCGATGGTTGACGACGTGCGCCGCCTGAGCGACGAGCTCGCGCGCGACCCGGGGAGCCGCGTCTTCGTGCCCCTCGGCGAGGCCCTCCGCAAGCAGGGCCAGCTCGATCTGGCCCTCAAGGTCACCCTGCGCGGCCTGGAGCGGCATCCGCACTTCCCCGACGGGCACGACCTGCTGGCCCGCGTCTGGGTGGACCGGAACGAGCTCCTGCGCGCCTTCGACGAGTGGGACATGGTGCTGCGCCTGTCGCCCGGCCACGTGAGCGCGCTGCGCGGCATGGGCTTCGTCTCCTACCAGCTCAACCGGCTGCCGGAGGCGGAGCAGTACCTCAGCGCGGCGCTCGAGGCCGGCGACGACGACGAGGGCGTACGCGCCGCGCTCGCCAACGTGCGCGCCGCGCAGGGGCTCCCCGCGGCCGCGAACGACCCCGTCTCGGGCGAGCCCGTGCTGCCGCACGGGACTGCCCACGACTCGCGCTTCCTCTTCTCGGACGTCCTGAGCGACCCCGAACAGACCGCCCTCCTGCTGGATCGCGAAGGGCTGGTGCTGGCCGGCGCCTACATCGGCTATGACGGCCGCGACCTCGCGCAGGAGGTCGGCGCGGAGCTGAGCGGCGTCACGGACGCCGCGCGGCGGGCCACCCGGCACCTCGAGCTCGGCGACTGGACGTCGATCGTCTTCGAGACCGAGGTGGCCGTGGTCGCCATGTCGCCCTCGGCGAACGACGGGCTGCTGGTGCTCGCCACCTCGCGGGCGACCCCGCTCGGCCTGGTGCGGCGCCTCCTCGACCGCTGCCTCGAGCGCGCGCAGAAGTGGCTGGGAGGGCGGTACTGATGGCGAGCCCATTCGCCCCCGTGCTTGATTCCCTGACCAGACAGCGCGGCGTGACCGCGGCGCTCGTCGTGAGCGAACGCGATGGCATCGCGATCGACTCCAACCTGCAGATCGGGCAGTCCGCCGACCGTCTGGCGGCGCTGGCGGCCTTCCTCTACCGCAAGGCGCGCCTCTCGGCGGAGGCCGCGGGGATGGGCGCGGTGTCGTTCCTCCAGCTCGAGGCCCCCGCGGGGCGCATCTGCGCCGTGGGCGGCGGCTCGCTCGTGCTCGTGGTGGTCGCTGAGTCGTCAGTCAATGTGGGGCTGGTGCGCGTGGAGCTCCTGCGCGCGGTCAATGCCCTGCGGGCGGCCGGCGGGACGGACGGCGACGCATGATGTCCATGACCGTGGTGGAGAGCTGGATCGAGGTCCCGCTGCGCCGCTTCGTGGGCGAGGCCGGCGCCGAGCTCGCGCTGCTCCTGCACCCCAGCGGCCAGGTGCTGGCGCAGCACGGCTTTGCCCGGGCGGTGGACGTGATGACCGCCTGTGCGCTCGCCGCCGGCATTCATGCGTCGGCCGGAGAGCTGGGGCGCCAGCTCGACGGGCGGCCCTTCCGCGGGTTGCACCACGTCGGTCGTACTCGTCAGATATTCCTAGCGGAGGCGTCATCGCCGCGCGGCACGTACATTTTCCTCACCGTCTTCGGCGCCGAGAGCTCGCTGGGTCTCGTCCGCCTGTATTTCGACGAGCTCGTGGCGGAGCTCGCCGCGGCGGCTCCCGTCGAAGTCCCCCAGGTCGCCCCGGCGCTCGCCGAGCATTTCGAGCGCGATCTCAACCGCAACCTCGCCGTCCTCTTCGGACGCGCGTAGGCCGCTCCCGCCCCCTTCGCCCGCCTCGTGTCGCTCGTCAACTACGCCACCCGCGAGATCACGTGCAAGATCGTCTATTACGGACCGGGACGGTCCGGCAAGACGACGAATCTGCATTACATCTATTCGCAGGTGCCCGACGACCGGAAGGGCAAGATGGTGTCGCTCGCGACGCAGACCGACCGCACGCTGTTCTTCGACTTCCTCCCCCTCGACCTCGGCTCCATCTCGGGCTTCACGACCAAGTTCCAGCTCTACACCGTGCCCGGGCAGGTCTACTACCAGACGACGCGCCGGCTGGTGCTCCAGGGCGCCGACGGCGTGGTCTTCGTGGCCGACAGCCAGGCGCGCCAGCTCGAGGAGAACATCGAGAGCTTCCAGGACCTGCATGCCAACCTGTCGGACCAGGGGATCGATCCGCGCGGCATGCCCATCGTGGTGCAGTACAACAAGCAGGACCTGCCGGCCGACCTGATCCTGCCGGTGCCGGAGCTGTCCGACGCGATCAACTTTCGCGGCGCGCCGGAGTTCGCCGCCGATGCGCTGCACGGCCCGGGGGTCTTCGAGACGCTGCGCGGCATCTCGGAGCTCGTGCTGCGGCGCCTCAGCGCCACCGGTTCGGCGGCCGGCGCCGCCGCGGCCGGTCCGAAGTAGCTCATGCTCGTCGACGCCCGCGCCCGGTTCGAGAACTACGTCGTCGGCTCGGCCAACCGGCTCGCCGTCGCGGCGGCGCACGCCGTGGCCGACGCGCCGGGCGCGGTCTACAACCCGCTCTTCATCTACTCGGGGTCGGGGCTCGGCAAGACGCACCTCATCGGCGCCATCGGGAACCTGGCGCTCCAGCGGAACCCGGACCTGATCGTGGAGTACGTGCCGCTCGAGGATTTCGTCGAGCAGCTGCACGCCGCCATCGCCGGCGGTGAGATGGAGCGGTTCAAGCACCGCTACGGGCGCGTGGACGTCCTGCTGATCGACGACATGCAGTTCCTCACCGGCCGCCGCGAGACGCAGAGCGAGCTGCTGCGGCTGCTCAACACGCTCCAGGGCACCGGACGCCAGATCATCATGACGAGCGACCGCCCGCCGGTGGAGATCGCCGACGTGGACGAGCGCCTCATCAGCCGCATGAGCGGGGGCCTGATCGTCGACATCGGCGTGCCCGACTTCGAGACACGCGTCGCCATCCTCCGCGCCAAGTGCGAGGAGCGCAAGGTGTCCTTCGCGCCGGGCGTGATCGAGGAGCTGGCGCGCGTGGACTTCGCCAACGTGCGGGAGCTCCAGGGCGCGCTCAACAAGCTGGGCGCGCAGCAGTCGGTGGACGGCACGATCACGCCCGCGCAGGTGCGCGGCCTGGTGGGCGCGCCGGACCCCGCGCCGGCCGCGTCCCCGACCGCGGCCGCGCAGGACGAGTTCTTCTCCTTCCTCACGGACATCGCCAGCGCCGTGGCGGCGCACGTGGAGCCGTGGAAGGTGCGCGTGGGCGAGTCGATCGCGTACTGGGGGGGCGAGGGCTACCGCACCACCGCGCTCGAGCGCCTGATGGCCGAAAAGTCCGCGCCGGCGAACTACGAGGCGCTGCTGCGCGGCTTCGGCCAGGCGGTGGAGCAGCTCCGCGAGCTGGAACGGCAGGTCACCACGGTGGATCCCACGCTCGGCGGCGCCGACCTGTTCCGCGATCCCGAGCGCCTTGGCGAGGCGGCGTCGTTCGTGGAGAGCGCGCTCGCCGGCGCGGTGCCCCCCGCCGGCCCGCAGGCGGCGTTCGCGCGCGGCGCGTTCGAGGAGAGCGGCTCCAACCAGATGGCCGTCCGCGCGGCCGACGCGGTGATCGCGGAGCCGGGCCACCGTTACAACCCGCTGTTCCTCGCCGGTCCGAGCGGCGTGGGCAAGACGCACCTCCTCAACGCCATCGGCAACGAGCTCGCGCGCCGCGGCGGCCCGAACCATCGCGTGGCCTGCGTGGGCGCGCAGCTGTTCATCGACGAGCTGATCGCCGCCCTCCAGGATGGCACGGTGGAGCGCTTCCGCGCCCGGTACCGCGCGGCCGACGTGCTGCTGATCGACGACGTGCAGTTCGTGGCCTCCAAGGAGCGCACCCAGGAAGAGCTGTTCCACGTCTTCAACCACTTCCACTCGGCGGGCAAGCAGCTCGTGTTCGCCAGCGACCTGCCGCCCAAGCAGATCGAGGGCCTCGAGGATCGCCTGCGAAGCCGCTTCGAAGGCGGCCTCGTGGCACAGCTGGAGAGTCCCGATCGGGCGCTGCGCGCCAAGCTGTACGGACGCTACCTGAGCGACGCGCAGATGCCGAGCACCCCCGAGCTGGTCGGCTTCCTCGCCGATCGTCCCGCGGCGAGCGTGCGCGAGCTGATCGGCACCGTGCACCGCATCTCGGCCGCGGCCGAGGCGCGCGGCAGCGCCCTGTCGCTCGACATCGCGCGCGCCGAGCTCGAGGCGGGTGGCATCACGGCCACCTCCGCACCCGCGACGGTGCGGCAGGCCGCCGACGTCTTCTTCCTGGACGACGAGAAGATCATCTGGGAATGGCCCGACGCGGGCGCCCGTCTCGTGGAGGAGCTGCGCTGATGGCCATCAAGGGCAGTCTCAAGGAGGCCAGCCTCCCCGACGTGCTGCAGCTGCTGGCGATGGGCAAGAAGACGGGCTGCCTGGCCGTCACCCATCGCAACAACTTCGGCTACATCTACTTCGACAAGGGGAAGATCTGCTACGCGTCCATCGTCAACCGGCGTGATCGCATCGGCGACATCCTGGTGAAGGCGGGGTCCATCACGCAGGCGCAGCTCGAGCAGGCCATCACCACCCAGGCGAAGCACCGGGACAAGCGCATCGGCGAGATCCTCGTCGCCGAGGGCGCCATCAAGCGCGACAGCCTGCACGAGCAGATCCGCCTGCAGATCGAGGAGGCGGTGTACTTCCTCTTCACGTGGACGCAGGGAACGTTCAACTTCGAGGCCGACGTCGCACCGGAAGAGCAGGACTTCCAGGTCGCGATCAACCCCGAGTCCCTGCTGCTCGAGGGCGCGCGTCGCGTGGACGAGTGGAGCCTGATCGAGAAGAAGATCCCGGCGTTCGACCTCGTCTTCGATGCGGACCGCAAGAAGATCCAGGAGGCGGGCGTCGCGCTCACGCGCGAGCAGGAGATGGTCCTGAACCACATGGACGGCCGCCGCGACGTGGCGATGATCATGGAGGATTCGGGCCTCGGCGAGTTCGACGCGGGCAAGGCGATCTACGGCCTCGTCAGCGCCGGCTTCGTGCAGCGCATCGGCAAGACCAGGGCGGCCGAGCCGGCGGTCAGCGACACGCGCGTGGACGAGCACCGAAATCTCGGGGTGGCCTTCTACAAGACGGGAATGCTCGACGAGGCGATGCGCGAGTTCCGCCGCGTCACCGAGCTGCGCGAGACCGACGCCTCCGCCCGCTTCTACATCGGCCTGGCGCTGATGCGGCAGGGCAAGTGGACCGACGCGGTGGAGGCGTTCAAGCTGTGCGTCGCGCAGCCGGGCGCGCGCGCATCCGCGCTCCACAACCTGGCCTACGCCTACGAGCGGCTGGGCCGCTACGACGACGCGCAGGCCGCGCTGGACGAGGCGATGCGCCGCGGGGGCGCCACGGATCCGCGCATCCAGACCTCTCTCGGCGTGGTGGCCCTTCGCGCCGGCGAGGTCGTCACGGCCGACGAAGCGCTCCAGCTCGCGCGGCCGCTGTTCGGCGCGCGGCCGCCGACCGCCGCGTGGTTCCACTATTCCGCGCTCACCGCGGCGCTGCTCGGCGACCTGGAGCGCGCGCTCGCGCTGCTGACCGAAGGCATCGGCGCACATCCGCACGCCGCGGCGCTGTACAACAACCTCACCGCGGTGCACGAGCGCCGCGGGTATCACTCCGAAGCCCTGCAGGCGGCCGAGCGCGGCGTGCAGGAAGACGCCGGCGTGGCGCAGCTGCACAAGAACCTCGGCGACTGCCACTACCGCGCGGCCCGGTACGACGATGCGCTCCAGTGCTACGAGCGCGCGGTGAAGCTCAACGCCCGGCTCGGCGACGACGTGTATCTGAAGCTCGGCAACATCCGGTTCAAGCGGCAGGAGCGCGAGGAGGCGGTGCGCTGCTGGGAGAAGGCGCTGGAGCTCGATCCGTCGAACGCCATCGTCCGCAACAATCTCGACGCCGTGCGGCAGGTGCTGTGATGATGGAGCTCACCGATGCGGCGTTCGCAGAGCTGACCACGAAGATCTCGAAGGAGCGGGGCTTCGGGTGCGCCAGCTACAAGGACAAGTGCCTTCGCCGTCGCATCGCCGTCCGGATGCGCGCCCGCGGCGTGCACACCTACGCCGACTACGCCCGGGTGCTCGACAGCGACCGCGACGAGTACGACAAGCTCCTCGACGCGCTCACGATCAACGTCACCAAGCTGTTCCGGAACTGGGAGACGTACAACGTGATCGCCGAGACCGTCGTGCCCACCCTCTGGGCGCGTCCGGAGCCGGCGATCCGCGTCTGGAGCGCGGGCTGCTCGTCGGGCGAGGAGCCGTATTCGCTCGCTGCGCTCTTTCATCGCCATGCCGACCGCGTGGGCGCCCTCGGGCAGCTCGCGTCGCGTGTTGCGGTGCTCGGCAGCGACATCGACGCCCGCTGCCTCGTGGCGGCGGAGCAGGGCGGGTTCGAGGAGGGGGACTTCGCCGACACCCCCGACGACCTCCGCCGACGCTACTTCGCGACGACCGCGCCGTTCACCATCGTGCCCGAGGTGAAGCGCCTCGTGCGCTTCGAGCGGCGCGACCTGCTGGCGCAGGAGCCGCCCCCCGGGCCGCACCACCTCATCGTTTGCCGTAACGTGCTGATCTACTTCGACCGCGAGACGCAGGAGCGGCTCTTCGACACGTTCCACGCCGCCCTCGCGCCCGGCGGCTTCCTGGTGCTCGGCAAGGTGGAAACCCTGCTCGGTGCCGCCCGCACGCGCTTCGTGGCCGCGGACGGCCGCGAGCGCATCTTCCGGCCGCTATGAACGTCCCGCACGCCGACGTGCGCGTGAAGGTCGCCGACTACGCGGTGCGCCAGGGCAGCCAGGTCCTGGCCACCATCGGCCTCGGCTCGTGCGTCGCGATCATCCTCTACGATCGCGACACGCGCATCGGGGGGCTGGCGCACATCCTCCTCCCCACGCCGCTGATGTCCCGCGAGACCTCCAACCCGGCGAAGTTTCCCGAGACGATCGTGCCGCTGATGCTCGAGGAGATGCGGGGCCTCGGCGTGCGCCCCGGGAGCCGCGTGACGGGCAAGATCGTCGGCGGCGCCAGCATGTTCGGCCAGCTCGTGTCGGGGTCGGGCATCAACGTGGGCGAGCGCAACGTGCTCGCCACCCGCGACGTGCTGGCGGCGGCGGGCATCCCGCTGCTGGCCGAGGACACGGGGCTCGACTACGGGCGGAGCGTGTACTTCCACCTGTCGGACGGACACGTGGACGTGCGCTCGCTCAAGCGTGGCGATCGTGTCATCTAGGTCGCCGGCCACCGTCCTCGTGGTGGACGACAGCGCGTTCATGCGACGCCTGATCGCCCAGATCGTGGACGACTCGCCGGACTTCCGCGTGGTGGGCACCGCGCGCAACGGGCAGGACGCCCTCAGGCAGATCCACGCGCTCGACCCGCAGATCGTCACGCTGGACGTCGAGATGCCCGAGCTCGATGGCATGCAGACGCTCGGCTACATCATGAGCGAGACGCCGCGCGCCGTCGTCATGCTCAGCGCGGCGAGCACCCAGGGCGGGGTGGACCTGACGCTGCGCTGTCTGGAGCTCGGCGCGGTGGACTTCGTGCGAAAGCCGTCGGGCCCCATCAGCCTGGACCTGGCGCTCGTGTCCGAAGCGCTGTTCGCCGCGCTGCACGCCGCCACGCAGGTGAACCTGACGGGAGTCCAGCTTCTCGCGCGCCCGCGCTTCGTGGATGCCGCACGCGTCCCGCAGGTGATGCCGCAGGACACGACGGTCGCCGTCGCGATCGCGGCCTCCACCGGCGGCCCGCGCGCGCTGGCCGAGGTGATTCCCGGCCTGCCGGCGGACCTGAATGCCGCGGTGCTCGTGGTGCAGCACATGCCCGCGGGGTTCACGCGCAGCCTCGCGGCCCGGCTTCACCTGATGAGCAGCCTGCCCGTGTCCGAGGCGGAGGACGGCGAGCGGGTGCAGCGCAATCGCGTCTACCTCGCGCCGGGTGGCATGCACATGCGCGTCGTGGCCGCGCCGGACGGCGTGCGCCGCATCGCGCTCGATACCTCGCCGGCAGTCTGGGGCGTGCGCCCGTCGGCCGATCCGCTCTTCCACTCCGTCGCGGAGCTCTACGGGCGGGCCAGCCTGGGGGTGGTGCTCACCGGCATGGGGCGCGACGGCGCCGAGGGGCTGCGCGCCATCCGGCAGAGCGGCGGGTTGGCCGTGGTGCAGGACCGCGAGACGTCCACCATCTACGGCATGCCGGCCGCGGCGATGCTCCGCGCCGGCGCGGACCGCGTGGCCCCCCTTACCGGCATCGCGCCGGCGGTGGTGGACCTGCTCGCGGCGCGCCGCGCCGGCGGAGCTTCCGCATGATCGAGACGCACTGGTCGCTTGCGCGCCGCCCGTTCGCCAACTCTCCCGACCCCGACTTCGTCTATCGCACGCCGGCATTCGCGGAAGGGTTCGCGCGGCTGATGTACGACGCCACCGACCTGCGCGGCGGGCTGTCTCTCGTTACCGGGGAGATCGGCTGCGGCAAGACCATGCTCGCGCACGCCCTCGCGGAGCGGCTCGCGGCCCCGGGCGGCCCGCTCGTGTCGGTCCCGTATCCCCGGGTGACCCCGGCGCAGCTGCTCGCCACGCTGGCGCGCGGCCTCGGCATGAGCACGGTGCCGCGGGGCAAGCTTCCCCTCATCGAGGCCCTGGGCGTGCGGCTGGCGGAGCTGCACCGTAACGGACAGCGACCCGTGCTCGTCGTTGATGAGGCGCAGCTGGCCGGCCCCGCGCTGCTGGAGGAGATCCGCCTGCTCACCAACCATGAGGATCGCCAGCACAAGCACCTGCACGTGGTGCTGCTGGGGCAGCCCGAGCTGCGCGATCGCGTGCGGCTGCGGCCACAGATCGACCAGCGCGTGAGCCTGCGCTTTCATGTGGAGCCGATGGAGGAGAGCGACGTGCGCGGATACGTGGAGCACCGGCTGGCGACGGCGGGAGCGGCGCGGGCGATCTTCTCGCCCGACGCCTTCCCCGTGCTTGCCGCGCGCAGCAGCGGCGTGCCGCGGCGCGTCAACACGCTCGCGACCCAGGCGCTCTTCGTGGGCGCGATGCGCGGGCTGTCCATGATCGACGCCGAGCTGGTGCAGGACGTCGCGGACGACCAGGAATGACGAAGAAGAAGATCCGCTACAGCGAGTTCCCCACCGGGGGCGAGCCGAAGCCGGACGCGCCGGCGCCCGCACCC